>CAXBPJ010000107.1:0-6105 GCA_963977325.1 uncultured Brevundimonas sp.
TGCGCCGTCGCGCCCCTCCGTCGGCTACGCCGCCACCTCCCCATCCGCTTCGCGCACGGGGAGGAGAGGTCAGGCCGCCTCGCCCTTGGAGGGTTTGGACAGGCCGTCGTCGTCGGCGGTGATCAGGCGGCCTTTCCAGCCGGGGGGCGGCAGGAACTTGCCGGACCGTTCCTCGCGCGTGCCGTCGCGGGCGATGCGGGCGGCGGCGCGCAGGGCCTTCAGCGTGGTTTCGCGGTCGAAGATCGTGCTCATCTTGGGCCCCAGTCTAGCAGATCGGGGTCGTCGTCGCTAACCGCATAGACTTCCCAGCTGTCCACCAGCGGCTTGTAGACGGTTTCGAGGTAGTCGAGGCTGAGGTCAAAGCGGCGGCGCAGGGTCGCCTCGGGGATGCCGTGACCACCCTGGGCCACGCGGCGCGCCACCCGCATGACAGAGAAGTCGGCCGAGGGCGGGCGCAGATAGACCAGCTCGACCCGATAACCGGCGGCCTTCCAGGCGCGGAGGCGGCGGGCGTGGACGCGGGTGGCCAGGGTCGTCTCCAGCACCACATCGGCGCGCTCCTGAAACAGCGCGTCCAGCCGCGCGATCACCAGCCGCCCGGCGGCCAGATCGCGGGCGGGGCCTTCGATGTCTGTCAGGCCGCGGGCTGCCTCATCCGGATTCACGAACCGGAACGCCTCCGCCCGCAACCGCAGGAAGCGGTTGATAAAGGTGGTCTTCCCGGCGCCGTTCGGCCCGGCGAGGAGGACGAGGGTGGGTTGTTCAGGATCCCCGATCAATCACTGAGGCTCAGCTGAACAAGCCGATCTCAGTCAGAAGCTGAACAGCCTTATCTTGTCTTCCACACTCTGTTTTGGAGCCTTTCCGTTCGCGAAGTTCCGTGGACCAATCGTTGATGCACTCCACGTCTTTCAGCCAGTGAATGGTGGCAGCCAATTCAAGTACAGTTGCCGTTTCGCGCTTAAGCCGATCGAGAATCTTGCCAGCAGCATCTTGAGCCAAATCGCCAACCGCTCCCTCTACGTCACGCGCGGTATGGAAGACAGAATAAGAGGCGCCGTCCGAAAGCCGAAATTTGGGCTCATCGACAATCAAATTTTCCGCCTGAGCATCCATCAAGGCAGCAGAGACCTCCGCTGAATAGGGACCATAATGGTGGTAGCTATATTCGAAGCCTGACCTCAGCCCCAGCTGATCAAGAATATAGACAACTTTCTGAAGTCGAATACGCCCAACCAGATTGCCACCGTGAGCTGCGATAATGTCCGCCAGAAGCTCTTGCGGTCGTTCTGTCATGGTAGACCTCCTGCAATCCGCAGCTCTTCCAGAACCTCTGGTGAGGAGGCATAGAACCGCGTTAATTTTCTGTTAGCCTTAGTCCAGTCGACGAGCTTTGAGGCGTTATTTATCTCGCGAACTCGTCCGTCGCCTGTCCTAATCCGGAGCTTTTTGTGAGCCTTCTCGTCGTCTGCTCCGACGAGACCGTAAAGACTAAGCGGGGCTTGATCTTTCAGGACGTCTACGCCGAGTCGCGCGCCTGCCGCACGCATTATCTTCAGCTCCACGTCGTGCACTTCGTCCTCGTCGCGATCTGCAAGAAGCGTCGAGAGGTCGAGGCATCGGTAATGATCCCGGCGATGGAGTCTAGTTGCCAAACAAGCCAGAACCGGATGCTCCGAATAGCGCATCTCGTTGATCGCCGCCCACATCACGGTGTCGTCGAGGTCGAGATAATTCGAGACCGTCTCTCCATCGGGAGTGAAAAACCTAGTCAGCGGGCTATTCGGGCCAATGCCGACGGCTTTAGAGTTCCC
Organism: uncultured Brevundimonas sp.; assembly: GCA_963977325.1. Classification (GTDB taxonomy): domain Bacteria; phylum Pseudomonadota; class Alphaproteobacteria; order Caulobacterales; family Caulobacteraceae; genus Brevundimonas. Next base: position 1,815 of record CAXBPJ010000107.1, read on the forward strand.
CTCGGCAATGAGGCCAGCTGCGCATTTGAGCGCTGCCGAAAAGAGCACTTCGAGCCCACGCGTAGTTCGGTGCAGATAAACCTGTTCGTAGAGTTGATATCTGGCGAGCAAAAATGCTTCGGCGGCTCTCGTCGCCTTCTCAGCAAACGCGAAGGAGACGTTTCCTGCGCCTGCTTCGTCGTCGTCTGGCCCTAGCGGCACAGGCTCCAAAATGAGATTGTTTAGAAGCCACTCGAAATCTATCGCCCCCGCACGGGTGCCAGTCATAAAGCGATCACGTTCAAGGTAATCGAGACGATCGGCATCGAATGAGCTGGAAACAATCGCATGGTAGATGTTTTGAGGAACCTCCAGTTTCAGGAGTTCGGCGATCGCTTTTGCGCGATCCTCACCCAGAAGCTCAACAATTTCCCCGCCGGGACGAGTGATTATATCAGCCGTCCATATCTCATGACGCTTGGTGTTTTTCTTACCCAAGCGAGCCTTTTGGGCTTCTTCAAATCCGTGGCTGAAAGGTCCGTGACCAATGTCGTGGAGTAGCGCTGCTAGCAGTGCAATCTGTGCCTGACCGTCATCCTTTGATTCAGGTGCGAGTTTTTCAATTACGGACACTAGCTTGCGAGCGTTTCTGTAGACGCCGATGCAGTGGGCGAATCGCGAATGAGTCGCGCCAGGAAAAACGTGCTCGGAGAAGCCCAATTGTTTGATACGTCGGAGTCTTTGGAACTCGGGGGTACCTATGAGCTTCCACGCGAGATCGTCTGTCTCATCGTCATTGTCGAAAACGATGAGGTTGTGAATTGGATCGCGGATGCGCTTGTTGCCGGACAGGAGCATATTCCTATATACGAACAAAACGCGAACAAATGCAAGTTTCGGTGATTCGTTTCGCTGTGCTCGAGGATGCGCCCACGCGATCCTGCTGGCTAGACCTTCACCTCCAACGCCCCACCCCCGGCCCTGAACTTCTCCGCCATTTCCTTCATCCCGGCCTCCGCCTCCTCCAGGCTGCCCCCCGCGTCGTTCTGCCCCCGCGCCGCATCCCGGATGTCGTGGCTGATCTTCATGCTGCAGAACTTGGGGCCGCACATGGAGCAGAAGTGGGCGGTCTTCATGGCCTCCTTGGGCAGGGTCTCGTCGTGGAAGGCGCGGGCGGTGTCGGGCTCGAGGCCGAGGTTGAACTGGTCCTCCCAGCGGAACTCGAACCGGGCGCGGCTGACGGCGTCGTCCCACAGGCGGGCGGCGGGGTGGCCCTTGGCCAGGTCGGCGGCGTGGGCGGCCAGTTTGTAGGTGATGACCCCGGTCTTGACGTCGTCGCGGTCGGGTAGGCCCAGATGCTCCTTGGGCGTGACGTAGCAGAGCATGGCCGTGCCGAACCAGCCGATCATGGCCGCGCCGATGGCCGAGGTGATGTGGTCGTAGCCCGGCGCGATGTCGGTGGTCAGGGGGCCAAGCGTATAGAAGGGCGCCTCGCCGCAGTGTTTCAGCTGTTCATCCATATTGGCCTTGATCTTGTGCATCGGCACGTGGCCGGGGCCCTCGATCATCACCTGGCAGCCGTGGTCCCAGGCGACCCTGGTCAGCTCGCCCAGGGTGCGGAGCTCGGCGAACTGGGCCTCGTCATTGGCGTCGGCGATGGAGCCGGGGCGCAGGCCGTCGCCCAGCGAGAAGGTCACGTCATAGGCGCGCATGATCTCGGTGATGTCGTCGAAATGTTCGTAGAGGAAGCTTTCCTTGTGATGCGCGAGGCACCATTTCGCCATGATCGAGCCGCCGCGGCTGACGATGCCGGTGACGCGCTTCGCCGCCATCGGCACATAGGGAAGCCGGACGCCGGCGTGGATGGTGAAATAGTCGACGCCCTGTTCGGCCTGTTCGATCAGGGTGTCCTTGAACACCTCCCATGTCAGGTCCTCGGCCACGCCGCCGACCTTCTCCAGCGCCTGGTAGAGGGGGACGGTGCCGATCGGGACGGGGGCGTTCCTGACGATCCAGTCGCGGATGTTGTGGATGTTGCGGCCCGTCGACAGGTCCATGACCGTGTCGGCGCCCCAGCGGATGGCCCATACCAGCTTGTCCACCTCGTCGGCCACATGGCTGAGCACGGCGGAGTTGCCGATGTTGGCGTTGATCTTGACCAGGAAGTTGCGGCCGATGATGGCCGGTTCGAGTTCCAGGTGGTTGATGTTGGCGGGGATGACGGCTCTTCCCCTTGCGACTTCGTCGCGCACGAAGGCCGGGGTCACGAACTCCGGGATACTGGCGCCGAAGTCCTCGCCATCCCGCGACGCGCTAACGCTCGCGACGCGGTCGCTCGCTGCTTGAGCGCGTTCGCTCGCGCCGGATTCCCTGAGGTTTTGCCGGCGCAGGTTCTCGCGGATGGCGACGAACTCCATCTCTTCGGTGATGCGGCCGGCGCGGGCGGCGTCGAGCTGGGTCAGGTGGGCGCCCGGGCGGGCGCGGCGAACCGGGCGGCGGGTGTCGTCAAAGGCGGGGGCGAGGGCCTGGCCGGTCGCGCCGCCGTTGTCCTCGGGGCGGACCTGGCGCGGATCGGCGACGGCCTCGGCCTCGGCGCGGCGGGCGATCCAGGCCTCGCGGATGGGAGGAAGGCCCCGGGCGATGTCGATGACGGCGGCCGGGTCGGTGTAGGGGCCGGACGGGTCGTATTGCGTCAGCGGCGGCTCGTTGGCGCTGGGGTGGACGGCCACCTCGCGGAACGGCACGCGCAGGTCGGGGTGGATGACGCCGGGCTCATAGACCTTGATCCCGCCCAGGCGCGTCGGCGACGCGGTCGCCGACTGCTTGAGCGAGGGGGAGTCCTGACCAGTGTCGTCGGTCGGCGGGGTGACGTGGATGTTCATGGCGCGGCCTCTCTGTTGAAGAGGGTGCGCCGACGAGCGGTGCGAGGGGCCTGAAAGCGTGTGACGGCGGCCGGCCCGTTCCCATCCCTTCGCCGGCATGACCCGGATCAGGTTCGGCCGGTCAAGGGAGATACCCTTATCTCAGCGGCTTAGCTGCCGCCCCCGGGAGAACGGGACGGAGCCTAGGCGCAATCGCCGGGAATGGCTAGCGCCCGAAGGCGGCGGCCAGGCGGTCGAGCTGGGACTGGACGGGGTTGGCCGGGGTCTCGGCCGCGGCGTCGACGAACATGCGGCGGTCCAAATGGACGATGCGGTCATGCAGCTTTTCGGCGCGCACCAGATATTCGATCAGGGCGATGGGCAGGTCAGACGAGGTCGGGGCGGTGGCGACCGGACGCGGGGCCAGACGATAGCGCGGTGCGCAGGCGGCGGCCGGCTCCATGTCGCCTTCGCGGACGGCGCGCTGGACCAGAAGCCAGCTGGCGATCTGCATCAGCCGGGTGGTCAGGGTCATGCTTTCGGCGGCATAGGCCAGGGCGGCCTGGCGCGACAGCAGCTTGGAATCGCGGCGGCCCTCGCCGTCAAGATAGGCGGCGGTCTCCTCGACCAGGGCCATGCCTTCCTTGAAGGTCCGCTCAAACAGTTCTGACTGGGCAAAGTCGCGCACCGTGGCCGAGCGCGTGTCGACGGCGTTCGTCAGCGGTGCGGAGGTCTCGGTCATGGTCGCAGTCGCTCCCGCCACGCGCGTCAGGGTGTCAGCCATTCGGTCCAGACCTTACTCCGGACCGTCGTGATCCGCTTGCCGGGGCGAGGAAGCAACGCCCATGCCAGCCCCTGTTGGCACGGGATTCCCGCCTCGGGGGAGGATGAGCCTAGCTATTGAAACTGAACAGGGCGTCAGCGGCGCTTTTTGTGGACTGCTTGCCGTCCAGGGCGGTGCGGGAGCGGTCGATTTCGGACTGGAGCGTCTCGATCCGCTCTTTCAGCTCCTCGACGCCGTAAAGGGACAGGTCCTCACGGGTGATCGAGATCAGGGCGGCGCCGCGCGAGGGGCGGGGCTCGTTCTCATCGAACATAGTCATGACGTCCTCCGCTGCACCGGGCCGGCCGAACCCCTATCTAGGCCCCGAAACGTCCGAATTTTCAAGGTCCGAGCCATGCGCGCCATCCTGATCGACTCCGCCACAGACGGTCCCGAGGCGCTGGTTCTCGGCGAACGGCCCGATCCCACGACGGGACCGGGACAGGTGCTGATCCGCGTCGAGGCGGCCGGCGTGAACCGCCCGGACGTGCTGCAGCGACGCGGCCTCTACGCCTCGCCGCCGGGGGCCAGCGACGTGCCGGGGCTGGAGGTCGCGGGCGAGATCGCGGCGGTCGGCGAGGGGGTTGCGCGCTGGCGGGTCAGCGACCGGGTCTGCGCCCTGTTGCCC
>CAXBPJ010000108.1:0-6057 GCA_963977325.1 uncultured Brevundimonas sp.
GCTCGCCTGTCCTCCCCATCGCCCTGCGGCGATGGAGAGGTGATCCGCGCGAACTGACTAGAACCGCCACACCTCGCCGCGACCGCCAGGGTCGCCCAGGGTCGTCGCCACCCACTCGACCACCGACCGCGCCGACGCTTCGACGCCGTCCGGCGCGCCGATCAGGGCGACGGCGCAGCCGTTCATCTTCATGGGGTTGGTCAGGGGACGCAGGCGGCATTCGGCCATCAGGCCGGTGAGACGCACCGCCTCCAGACCGCGCACGAAGGCGTCGAGGGTCTCGGCGTCCTTGATCGGCAGCCAGATGGCGATCACGGCGTCCGGGCGGCGGGAGCGGGTCGCCCGCGCCGCCTCGACCGCGCGCCGATAGTCGTCGGGTCGCTCGAACGGCGGATCAATCAGAACGAGAACTGGCCCACCGCTCGGCAGAGCCGTCGGCCCGGCTTCGTAGCCGTCGGCCTCGACGGCCAAGGCGGCGGGCCAGGACGCGAGCGTCCGGGTCAGGGCCTCGGCTTCCTCGGGCCGCAGTTCGAAGCCGATATACTGGTCACCCGCCCCATGACGCTCGGCGACCAGCAGGGGCGAGCCCGGATACCAGCGGACGCCCTGGCTGGTATTGCAGTTCCGCACCGCGCCGGCCAGCCGCGCCAGTTGCGGGGGCATGACCTCGGCCGCCATCAGCCGCGCGATCCCCGCCTCGGCCTCTCGCGAGCGGACCGCGTCGCCGGACAGGTCGTAGAGGCCGCGCCCGGCATGGGTGTCGATCACGGTCAGCGGCGCCTCGCCCTGGAGCCGCGCGATCAGGTCCAGGAGCAGGGCGTGCTTGACCAGGTCGGCGAAGTTTCCGGCGTGAAAGCTGTGGCGATAGTTCATGCGCCTGCCGTTGCGCCGGGATGCGCAGAGGTCAAGTCACCCTTCGCCGGGGAGACGGACGCTGTCGACAGTTCGGCAACCCAACGTCGGCAGAGTGCGCCGATGGCTCGAATCATACCGCTTCGCAGACGCTCCACGACCACCGTCGATCTGCTGGTCGCCGTGGTGGTCGGGATCGCCGTGTTCATCGCGGTGCTGTGGCTGAAGCCGATCGAGACCAGCGAGGCAGCGCCGGTGGCGGGACTGGCCGGCATCGCGACGGTGATCGACGGCGACACCCTGGATGTCGCGACGATGCGCGGGAGGGTGCGGGTCAGGCTGGATGGCGTGGACGCTTTCGAGGCGCGTCAACGCTGTGGTGAGACGGCCTGCGGTCGCGAGGCGTCGCGGGCGCTGAACGGGTTGATCGGCGGCCGACCTGTGGTCTGTGTCGAGCATGGTGTCGATCGCTATGACCGGGTGCTGGCGCGGTGCCGCGTGGACGGTGAGGATCTGGGCGGGTGGATGGTCGGGAACGGCCACGCCGTCGCCTATCGCCGCTACAGCCACGCCTATGTGGCCGAGGAGAACCAGGCCCGGGCGGCGGGCTTTGGCGCCTGGGCGCACGGCTTCGAGGCGCCTGAGGACTGGCGGCACGCCCGCTGACGGAACCTCGCCGCGTGCGGACGGTTAGCCGCTGGCCCAATGTCACGAGCGCCCCATGGCCAAGGCCCCTGTCCTCACCGAAAAGCAGCGCACCCTGCCCAAGGGCGTGGCCGAGGCGGCGGCCCGGGGACTGGAGCTGCGTGACCAGCATGACCGGGGCGGCACGGAAGTGGGCCGCAGGCGGGCTCATCAGTTGAAGAACCGAGAGCCGGTGTCCGAGCGGGACATCAAGTCGATCTACAGCTATTTCGCGCGCCACACGGTCGACAAGCAGGGCAAGAACTGGGGCGATAAGGACAAGCCGTCCGCCGGCTACATCGCCTGGCTGCTGTGGGGCGGCGACGCGGCCGAGCGCTGGGTCGGCGGCCTGCATGACAAGCTCGAGAAGAAGGCCGACGCCTGACATGGCGCGCGATATGGGCCCGATGGACGAGAAGCCGGCGGTTCCCGAGGGACTGACCTATTGCTCGGATGAGCAGCGCGGCTTCGGCCGCAAGATGACCTCCGCCGGGTTTCGCTATCTCGACCGCGACGGAAAGGTGATCAAGGACAAGAAGGTCAGCGCCCGCATCGACGCCCTGGCCATCCCGCCGGCCTGGACCGATGTGTGGATCTGCCCCCGCGCCACCGGTCACATCCAGGCCACCGGCCGCGACGTGAAGGGGCGCAAGCAGTACCGCTATCACGCCGACTGGAGCGCTCACGCCTCCGAAGCGAAGTTCGAGCGCCTGGCCGACTTCGCCCGGGCCCTGCCGAAGCTGAGGAAGCAGGTGGAGGTCGACCTTGGCAAGCGCGGTGTCAGCCGGGAGAAGGTCACGGCCACCGCGGTGCGCCTGCTCGAGATCACCCTGATCCGCGTCGGCAACGCGGAGTACGCCCGCAAGAACCGCAGCTATGGCCTGACCACGCTGAACAAGCGCCACATCGAGGTTGAGGGGACCGGCCTGACCTTTGAATTCCGGGGCAAGAGCGGCAAGGATCATTCCGTCAGCATCCGTGATCGGCGGCTGTCGACCGTAATGAAGTCGCTTCGCGACCTGCCAGGTCAGCAGATATTCAAATACCGCGACTCGAACGGCGACCTTTGTCCCCTCACCTCCGACGACGTGAACGCCTACATTCGCGCCGTGCTGGGCGCGGAGTATTCCGCCAAGGACTTCCGAACCTGGGCGGGCACGGTGTCGGCGGCGCGGGCCCTGCGCGATATGGAGGCCGCGACCTCCAAGACCGACGCCAAGAAGAAGATCACCGTTTGCGTCAAGGCGGTGGCGGGGCTGCTCGGCAACACCCCCGCCGTCTGCCGGTCGTCCTACGTCCACCCCAGGGTTTTCGAGCTCTATGAGAGCGGCGAGATCGCCAAGGTCCTGCCGGGATCGGAGACTAAGGGATTCGAGCGGGCGCTAATCAAGGTGCTGGCCTAGGCTCTCCCTGCCACTTAGGGAGGGGTGACCGCGAAGCGACTGGGTGGGGGCGCGCCGACCGAAACGACCCTCGCGCCGGTCAGCCTCACCTTCGCGGACGGCCACAACGCCCGCCCCGTCGCATCCTCTCCCCAGCCCGGTCGTTCCCCACCAATGCCCAACCCGCGCGACATCCTCATCATCGGCGGCGGCGCGGGCGGGCTGGAGCTGGCGGCGCGGCTGGGCCGGGCCGACCGGCGCCGCGGCATCAGGACGCCGCGGGTCACCCTGATCGACCGCTCGCCGTTCCACCTGTGGAAGCCCAGCCTGCATGAGGTGGCCGCCGGGTCGCTGGATTCCCATCAGGAAGGCCTGGCCTACACCCTGCTGGCGCGTCGCAACCGCTTCCGGTTCATCCTTGGCGACCTGACCGGGCTGGATTTCCAGGACCGGAGCGTGCGTCTGGCCCCGGTGGTCGACGAGGATGGCGACGAACTGCTGGCCGAGCGCACCCTCCCCTACGACCGCCTGGTCCTGGCCCTGGGCTCGGGCGTCAATCTGTTCGGCACGCCCGGCGCCGACCGCCACGCCCACCAGCTGGAGGACGTGGCCGAGGCCGAGGCCTTTCACCGCCGCCTGACCCTGGCCTTCCTCGCCGCGGCCGGATCGGACAAGCCCCGCCTGTCGGTGGCCATCGTCGGCGGCGGGGCCACCGGCGTCGAGCTGGCCGCCGAGCTGATGGAGGGCCACCACGCCCTGATGCACGGCCTGCCGCCCGACCAGCGTTTCCCCTTCGACGTCACCGTGGTCGAGGCCCTGCCCCGGCTGCTGCCGCCTTTGCCGGAGGCGCTGGCCGCCAAGGCGCGCCGCGCTCTCGAGGCCTTGGGCGTCACCGTCATGACCGACGCCAAGGTCGAGCGGGTCGATGCTTCGGGTCTCGACACCAGCCAGGGCCGAGTCGAGGCGGAGCTGATCGTCTGGGCCGCCGGGGTCGCGCCGGTGGCCGTCCAGGGCGACCTCGGCCTCGACCTCGACGACAAGGGCCGGATCGTCGTCGACGACCGTCTGCGCACCTCGGCGCCGGAGGTCTGGGCCCTGGGCGACTGCGCCGCCGCGCCCGGTCCGGACGGCAAGCCCGTGCCCGCCCGCGCCCAGGCCGCCAGTCAGCAGGCCGCCTGGCTGGCCCGCGCCTTCCACGACGCCGACGACGGACACGAGCCCGCCCGACCCTTCGCCTATCGCGACAAGGGCTCGCTGGTGTCGCTCGGCGATGATCAGGCGGTCGGCGCGCTGATGGGCAATCTCGGCGGCCCCAGCTTCCGCATCGAAGGCCTGCTGGCGCGCTGGGCCTATGTCACCCTGCACCTCGACCACCACCGAGCCATCCTGGGCGTGCGGAGGACGGCCGTCCTGGCGCTGTCTCGGCTACTCCACCGACGGGTCGCCGGACGGTTGAAGCTGCACTGATCGGGAGGGGTTAGGGCGGAGGAGTACGGAGTAGGGACTAGGATCAGCCGCCTCCCCGGCGAAGGCCGGGGTCCAGATTGAAAAACGCCGGATCGTCCAGCTCGGGTTCCGTTCGACCCGGATCGTTCGAGGGCGTCGCTCTGTAATCTGGGCCCCGGCCTTCGCCGGGGACACGGCTCAGATTGCCCCGCTGTTCCACAATCCCTGATCCCTAGTCCCTACCCCCCCCAGCGTCTCCTGGAACCGCACCGGGCGCCCGTGCGCCTGGCCGAGGAGCTCGCCGTCCTTCATCACCACCCGGCCGCGCACCACCGTCACCATAGGCCAGCCGGTCGCCTCGAAGCCGTCGAAGGGGGTCCAGCCGCAGCGGCTGGCCATGTCCTCGTGCCGAATCTTCCGCTTCGCCTTGAGATCGACCAGGGTCAGGTCAGCGTCATAGCCCTCGGCCATCCGCCCCTTGCCGGCGATGCCGAACACCCGCTGCGCTCCCGCCGAGGTCAGGTCGATGAACCGCTCCAGCGTCATCCGCCCCTCGGCCACGTGGGTCAGCATGACCGGGACCAGCGTCTGCACCCCCGGCATGCCGCTGGGCGAGGCCGGATAGGCCCGCGCCTTCTCCTCCTTGGTGTGCGGCGCGTGGTCCGAGCCCAGCACATCGACCACCCCCTGAGCGATCCCCTCCCACAGCCCGGCGATGTGGGGCGCGTTGCGGATCGGCGGGTTCATCTGGGCGTAGGCGCCCAGGCGCGGATAGGCCTCGTCGCCATCCAGGGTCAGGTGCTGGGGCGTCACCTCCACCGTCGCCACGTCCTTGTGCCCGGCCAGGAAGACGATCTCCTCGGCGGTCGAGACGTGCAGCACGTGGATTCGCGCCCCGGTCTCGCGGGCCAACCTGACCAGACGCTCCGTCGACTGGATCGCCGACTGGGCGTCGCGCACCTCGGGGTGACTGGTCCAGTCGCCCGGCCGGGCCAACGACCGCCGCTCGGCCAGGCGGTACTCGTCCTCGGAATGGAAGGTGGCGCGCCGTCGCACGGCGCTAAGCACCTTCCGCACGCCGTCGTCGTCGGCGATCAGCAGCGAGCCGGTCGAGGCCCCCATGAACACCTTGACCCCGCAGCAGCCCGGCAGCCGCTCCAGCTCGGCCAGATGCTCGGCGTTCTCATGCGTCCCGCCGATGTAGAAGGCATGGTCGGTCCACATCCGGTCGCGCGCCCGCGCCAGCTTGTCGGCCAGGGTGTGGGGGTCGGTGGTGTTGGGCTCGGTGTTCGGCATCTCGAACACCGTCGTGACCCCGCCCAGCGCCGCCGCGCGCGATCCCGTCTCCAGGTCTTCCTTCCACTCCAGGCCCGGCTCGCGGAAGTGCACCTGGGTGTCGATCACGCCCGGCAGGACGGTCAGGCCCGCAGCGTCCACCTCTTCCCCGGCCGAGGCCTGGGACAGGTCGCCGATGCTCGCGATCTTGCCGTCCCGCACCCCGACGTCGGCCCGGCCGCGTCCTGCGTGGTTGGCGACCTCCCCGCCCCGGACGATCAGGTCATAGGTCTGAAGATTGCGGCTCTGGGACATGGGCGGCCTCCGCTTCTCGCGCGCGTTGAGCGTACAGGGAACGGGCCGCGTTCAACACCGGTTCGACTGGCAGGTCCATCATGTGCTGGATCGCCTGGTTCAG
>CAXBPJ010000109.1:0-5974 GCA_963977325.1 uncultured Brevundimonas sp.
TCATCCGTCAGGCCTGACGGCCTGCCACCTTCTCCCGCAAGGGGAGAAGGATAGCCCTCAGTGTGTCGCCACCACCGTGCCCGGATCCTGCACCGGGCGGGGCTCCGGCAGCGGTTCGGTCGCCTCGTCCCACTCCGTCGGCGTCAGCGGTCCGGTCAGGGCCCATTTCAGGGCCTCGTCGGCCGTCGATACCGGCACGATCTCCAGCGCCGCCTTGACGTTCTCGGGCACGTCCTGGAGGTCCTTCTCGTTCTCCTCGGGGATCAACACCGTCTTCACACCGCTACGCAGCGCCGCCAGCAGCTTCTCCTTCAGGCCCCCGATGGCCGTGACACGGCCGCGCAGAGTGATCTCGCCGGTCATGGCGATGTCCTTGCGGATCGGGATGCCCGTCAGGACCGAGACCATGGCCACGGTCATGGCCACCCCGGCCGAAGGGCCGTCCTTGGGCGTCGCGCCGTCCGGAACATGGACGTGGATGTCGGTCTTTTCGAACACCGGCGGTTTGACGCCGAAGGCCAGCGACCGCGCCCGCACATAGCTGGCGGCGGCCGAGATCGACTCCTTCATCACCTCCTTGAGGTTGCCGGTCACGGTCATGCGACCGCGACCCGGCATCTTGATCGCCTCGATGGTCAGGATGTCGCCGCCGAACTCGGTCCAGGCCAGGCCCGTGACGATGCCCACCTGATCTTCGCTGTCCGTTTCGCCATAGCGGTACTTCTTAACCCCGGCGTATTCGGCCAGCTTGGCGTCATCGACGGTGATGGCCACGGTCTGGCCCTTGGCCATTTCGCGCACGGTCTTGCGCGCCAGGCGACCCAGTTCGCGCTCAAGCGAACGAACGCCCGCCTCGCGGGTGTAGTAGCGGATCAGGTCGCGGATCGAGCTTTCCGGCACGACCCACTCGCCGTCCTTCAGGCCGTGGTCCTTGGCCAGTTTGGGCAGCAGGTGGCGCTTGGCGATCTCGACCTTCTCGTCCTCGGTGTAGCCCGAGACCCGGATGATCTCCATCCGGTCCATCAGGGGCTGGGGCATGTTCAGGCTGTTGGCCGTGGTCACGAACATGACCTGCGACAGGTCGTAGTCGACCTCCAGATAGTGGTCGCCAAAGGTCGCATTCTGGGCCGGGTCCAGCACCTCGAGCAGGGCCGAGGACGGATCACCCCGCCAGTCGGCGCCCAGCTTGTCGATCTCATCCAGCAACACGAAGGCGTTGGTCGTCTTGGCCTTCTTCATCGACTGGATGATCTTGCCCGGCATGGAGCCGATATAGGTCCGGCGGTGCCCGCGGATTTCGGCTTCATCCCTCACCCCGCCCAGCGACATGCGCACGTATTCACGCCCGGTCGCCTTGGCGATCGAGGCGGCCAGCGAGGTCTTGCCGACGCCCGGAGGGCCGACCAGGCACAGGATCGGCCCCTTCAGGCTGCCAGTGCGCGCCTGGACCGCCAGATATTCGACGATCCGCTCCTTCACCTTCTCCAGGCCGTAGTGATCCTCTTCCAGAATCCGCTCGGCCTCGACCAGATCGATCGACTTGGTCTTGGCCTTGCCCCACGGGATCGAGAGCAGCCAGTCGAGATAGTTCCGCACCACCGTCGATTCGGCCGACATCGGGCTCATGTTGCGCAGCTTCTTGACCTCGGCCTCGGCCTTGGTCCGCGCCTCCTTCGACAGCTTGGTCTTCCGGATGCGCTTCTCCAGCTCCATGATCTCGTCACGAGCCTCGTCGGTCTCGCCCAGCTCGCGCTGGATCGCCTTCATCTGCTCGTTCAGATAATATTCGCGCTGGGTCTTCTCCATCTGCCGCTTCACGCGGCTGCGGATCTTCTTCTCGACCTGCAGGACGCTGATCTCGCCCTCCATCAGGCCGAACACCTTCTCCAGCCGGCGGCCGACGTCGATGGTCTCCAGCAGCGCCTGCTTGTCGGCGATCTTGACCGCCAGATGCGCTGCCACGCTGTCGGCCAGATGGGCCGGGTCGGTGATCTGGGGAATGGAGCTCAGGGCCTCCGGCGGGACCTTCTTGTTCAGCTTCACATAGCCGTCGAACTGTTCAACCACGGCCCGGACCATGGCCTCCGTCTCGGCGGGGTCGCCGGCGTCTTCCTCGATCAGCTCGGCCGCGGCCTCGAAATACTCCTCGCGGCCGGTGAACTGGGTCAGGCGGACTCGACCCTTGCCCTCGACCAGCACCTTCACCGTGCCGTCGGGGAGCTTCAGCAGTTGCAGGACGGTGGCGACCACCCCGACCTGATAGATGGCCGAAGGCTGCGGATCGTCGTCGGTCGAGTTCTTCTGAGTGGCCAGCAGAATCTGCTTGTCGCCCTTCATGATCTCGTCCAGCGCGCGCACGGATTTCTCGCGCCCGACGAACAGCGGCACGACCATGTGAGGGAAGACGACGATGTCGCGAAGCGGCAGGACAGGAAGCGTGAGGGTCTCGGACATGATGCTCTCCGGGGCCTTCGTTGATCTCTGGCCCGCCGGCCCCGGGCGTTACCGGCGATCTGCCGGTCGTCCCGAGACGGCCCGCCGATTCCGGCGGCATTTCATCCGAGTATGTGGTTCCCTGAGCCTTTGGTTCAAGCGTGGCCGCCCGTCGCACGGCCGTTGCGACCAATCTCCTGTGAAGCAATTGAGACTTTCGCCCCGCCCCGGCTCGCTGGAAGACAACACCCCCTTCGCCTCAGTGGCGAGGGATTTCCGCCCCCTCGACGTCTGTGGCCTGAAATCCTCAGTGGTGTGGCGGCGCAACCTTGACTGAACGGGTCCGTTCACGTGACGACCACGTTTTCGGGAGGAAATGACCTATGCGCTATCTGACCCTGACCGCCGGCGCGGCCGCCCTTGTCGCTCTCGCGGCCTGCCAGCAATCGAGCACCGAGCCCACCGACGCCAGCGCGGAGAACGCCGCTGCGGCGTCCGACGCCGCCACCGATGCGGCGGCCACGGCCGGCGCCGCCGGCATGGGTGAGATGACCGAATCGCCGCCGATGCCGCCGGAAGAGGACCCGCTCGCCGATACCGGGACCACCGACCCCGCGGCCGACGGCATGGGGGCCCAGCCCTCCGGCCCCTCGGCCGCGACAAAGGCCACGGCCCAGGCCGACGCCGAGGCCACCAACCTCAGGCCCTGAGGACGGCAGACATGAAAAAGGGACGGAGCCGCCGGCTCCGCCCCTTATCTATTGCATAGCCGCCTTCGTCAGGCCGCGCCGTCGGCCTTCTTCTTCGAGGCTTCGGAGTAGATGATCAGCGGCTGGGCCTTGCCGTCGATGACCTCGGCGTTGACGACCACCTCCTCCACGCCCTCGAAGGTGGGCAGTTCGAACATGGTCTCCAGCAGGATGCCTTCCAGGATCGAGCGCAGGCCGCGCGCGCCGGTCTTGCGGGTGATGGCCTTGCGCGCCACCGCCAGCAGGGCGTCGTCGGTGAAGGTCAGGCCGACGTTCTCCATCTCGAACAGGCGCTTGTACTGCTTGACCAGGGCGTTCTTGGGCTCGGTCAGGATCTTGACCAGCGCCTCCTCGTCCAGGTCCTCCAGCGTCGCCAGCACGGGCAGGCGGCCAATGAATTCGGGGATCAGGCCGAAGCGCATCAGATCGTCGGGTTCGACCTCCTTGAGGATGTCGCCCATCCGGCGCTCGTCCATGTCCTTGACCTTGGCGCCGAAGCCGATCGAGGCTCCCACGCCGCGCGCCGAGATGACCTTCTCCAGCCCGGCGAAGGCGCCGCCGACGATGAACAGGATGTTGGCCGTGTCGACCTGCAGGAACTCCTGCTGCGGATGCTTGCGCCCGCCCTGGGGCGGCACCGACGCGACGGTGCCCTCCATGATCTTGAGCAGGGCCTGCTGCACCCCCTCCCCGCTCACGTCGCGGGTGATCGACGGGTTGTCAGACTTGCGCGAAATCTTGTCGATCTCGTCGATGTAAACGATGCCGCGCTGGGCCCGCTCGACATTGTAGTCCGAGGCCTGGAGCAGCTTCAGGATGATGTTCTCGACGTCCTCACCGACATAGCCCGCCTCGGTCAGGGTCGTGGCGTCGGCCATGGTGAAAGGCACGTCGATGATCCGCGCCAGCGTCTGGGCCAGCAGCGTCTTGCCCGAGCCGGTCGGCCCGATCAGCATGATGTTCGACTTGGCCAGCTCGACGTCGTTGTTCTTCGTCGCGTGGTTCAAGCGCTTGTAGTGATTGTGGACCGCGACGCTCAGCACCTTCTTGGCGTGCGCCTGTCCGATCACATAGTCGTCGAGAACCTCGCGAATCTCCTTGGGCGTGGGCACGCCGTCCTTGGACTTCACGAAGGCGATCTTGTGCTCTTCGCGGATGATGTCCATGCACAGCTCGACGCATTCATCGCAGATGAACACGGTCGGCCCCGCGATGAGTTTGCGCACCTCGTGCTGGCTCTTCCCGCAGAAGGAACAGTACAGCGTGCTCTTGGCGTCCGTGCCGGCGGCTTTGGTCATTCGACCCTTCTCACTCTCGCGTTCGACCCGATATGGGGCGGGCGCGTTTCCCTCGCATGCGAAGCCCGACTCTGGGCGCGAAGGTCTTCAAAAAATGACAATCCCCCATCGGGAGCCCGGCCACAACCCCACGGATGACGCACCCGACGCCTTCGGTCGGGACTGTGGGCGAAGCGCATCGTGGCAGGAGATCGCGGCGGATGTCTGACATGGGTAGCCCGCAGGGATCGCGCCAGTCCGGGGATGGGACGCCTCGCCGGGTCGTGGCCTTCGACTTCGACGGCACTCTGACGGTGCGCGACAGTTTCACCGCCTTTTTGCGCTGGAAGGCGGGAAAGCGCGGCTGGGCCAGGGGCTTGGTGCGCCTGGCCCCGGCCATGGCCCGCTATGCCCGAGACCGCGACCGGGGCGCGATCAAGGCCGCCTCGGTGCGCGAGTTCCTGGGGGGCGTAGACCGGCAGACGCTGGAGGCCGATGCCGAGCGATTCGCCGACAAGGCGTGGAAGCTTCTTATGCGTCCGGACGCATTGGCGACCTGGGAGGACTGGGGCCGGCGCGGGGCGCATCGCGTGATCGTGACCGCCTCGCCGGAAACGACGGTGGCGCCCTTCGCGCGCCGGCTGGGCGCGGAGGCGCTGCTCGGCACTCATCTGGTGTTCGACGGACAGGACCGCGTCACCGGAGCTTTCGCCAGCCCCAATTGTCGCGGCGAAGAAAAGGTGCGCCGTCTTCGGGCGGCCTACGGCGACGATGTCCGCATCATCGCCGCCTATGGCGACACCTCGGGCGACCACGACATGCTGGCCATCGCGGAAGAAGCGGGCTTCCGGCGTTTTCGCGGCAGGCCCTGAACGGCGTCAGACGCTCTTGACGCCGTCGCCCTCGGCCTGCTCGCGCTTGTCGTAGACGTGATCGACGATACCCCACTCCTTGGCCTCGTCGGCCGACATGAAGTGATCGCGATCTAGGGTCTTCTCGACCTCCTCATAGGTCCGGCCGGTGTGTTTGACGTAGATTTCGTTGAGCCGGCGCTTGGTCTTGACGATGTCCTCGGCGTGCCGCTCGATGTCCGAGGCCTGGCCGCGGAAACCGCCCGACGGCTGATGCACCATCACCCGCGCGTTCGGGAGGGCGACCCGCTGCCCCGGCGCGCCGGCGGTCAGCAGCAGCGAGCCCATCGAGGCCGCCATGCCCATGCACACGGTGGTCACCGGCGACTTGATGTACTGCATGGTGTCGTAGATCGCGAGGCCCGAGGTCACCACGCCGCCCGGCGAGTTGATGTACATGGCGATCTCCTTCTTGGGGTTCTCGGACTCCAGAAAGAGCAGCTGGGCGCAGATCAGCGACGCCATGCCATCCTCGACCGGCCCGGTCAGGAAGATGATCCGCTCACGCAGCAGCCGCGAGAAGATGTCGAAGGCGCGTTCGCCCCGGCTGGATTGCTCCACCACCATGGGCACGAGGTTCATGGTGAGATTATCGACGAGTGCG
>CAXBPJ010000110.1:0-5962 GCA_963977325.1 uncultured Brevundimonas sp.
CTCGGCATTGCCCTCGATCACCGTGCCCGAGACCGGCGCATAGACGTCGGACGCCGCCTTGACGCTCTCGACCACGGCGAAGCTGTCGCCCTTCTTGACCGACTTGCCGGCCTCGGGGGTCTCGACGAAGACGACGTCGCCCAGCTGGTCGGCGGCGTGTTTGGTGATGCCCACGACGGCGACATCGCCCTCGAGGCGGACCCATTCGTGATCCTTGGTGAATTTCATCTGGCTTCTCCCTCTTCCGTCATCCCCCGACTTGATCGGAGGATCGGATGTTGCGCGGCCTGTGCATCAACGGTTTCGCACCGGCGGTTGATGGTCCGACCCTCGGGCCCTCCGATCGAGTCGGAGGATGACGGCCCGAGGGTGACGGCGACTAACTGGGCTTCCTATAATAGCGCGAAGCGACGAAGGGCGTGGCGACCACCTCGGCGGCGGCGGGACGGCCGCGCACGATGACGGTCAGTTCGGTGCCCGGTTCGGCATGCGACGGCGGCACGAAGCCCAGGGCGATGTTCTTACCCAGTGTCGGCGACGGGCCGCCGGAGGTGACGCGGCCGATCACCGTGCCGTCCGCATCGGCGATCTCCGCGCCCTCGCGGGCCGGGGCGCCTTCCTTGACGATCAGCCCGACCTTCTTGCGCGCCGGACCTTCGCCTAATTCCTTGCCGATGCGATCCGCGCCGGGGAAGTCGCCGCGCTCGCGTCGGACCTTGGGCAGGCCGAACATCAGCCCCGCCTCGACCGGCGAGGTGGTCTCGTCAATGTCGTGGCCGTGCAGCGGCAGGCCGGCCTCCAGGCGCAGGCTGTCGCGCGCGCCCAGGCCGATCGGCTTGACCCGCGCGTCCTCCAGCAGGGTGTTCCAGATACGCTCGGCCTGATCCGCCGGAACCGAGATCTCATAGCCGTCCTCGCCCGTATAGCCCGAACGCGAGACGAAACAGTCGGCGCCGAACAGCATCAGACGGGCGCTGTCCATGAAGCCCATCTCGGCCAGGACCGGCTCGTGCGCCGCCATGACCTCGGCCGCCTCCGGCCCCTGGATCGCCAAGAGCGCCCGATCGTCCAGCCGGATCAGCCGCGCGTCACCCTCCAGCCCGGCCTCGAGCAGGGCGAAGTCCGTGTCCTTGTTGCCGGCGTTGACCACGACATAGAGGCCGTCATGATCCGGCCGTCCGGCCATCAGGTCGTCGATGATGCCGCCCTGGTCGTTCAGCAGCAGGCCGTATTTCTGACGGCCGGCCTTCAGCCCCTGGAAGTCGTTGGAGACGAAGCGCTCGAACTGGGCGGCTGCGTCGGCGCCGGTGATGCGCGCCTGGCCCATGTGGCTGACGTCGAACAGCCCGGCGTGCTCTCGCGTCCAGCGGTGCTCGGCCAGCACGCCCTCATACTGGACCGGCATGTCGTAGCCTGAGAAGCCGACCATGCGCGCGCCCAGCGCCCGGTGCGCGGCGTTCAACGGCGTGGTCTTGAGCGGGGGGTCGTTCGGGTCGGCCATGATCGGTTCTCGCGGTCGCGTCGGGAGGCGGAAGCTCCGCCGTGGTCGCGCCCCCGCTGTCTGGGAAGCCTGAGAGATTCCGGCGCCGACTCGATGGCCGGGCCTTGCTCCGTCGGCGCGCTCCTCTTGGAGCGACTTTCCAGCGATCCTCAGCCCGCGCGGTCCTTTTGCCTGAGCGTTTCCGGGGCGGTTGCGCCTTCGGCTCCGGACCCGTCGAAACGGCCCCGATCTCTCCCGCGAGAGCCGGCGACCCTGTGAACGACTCCGCGAGCAAGTCAAGCGGAGCGGGGAACGGACAGCGGGCGTCGCGTCTTTCTAAGGTCGACCAGCAGACAGAAAGCTCCCCATGTCCATCCTCGACAAGATTCTCGGAAACGACGAGCCCAAAGACACCCCGGCAAAGCCGGACAGCCAGATGGCCAAGGTTCTCGAGAAGCAGGCCGAGCTCGGCGCCAAGCCGATCGAGACCCTGTCTCCGCAAGAGGCGCGTCTGCAACCCACCCCCACCGACGGCGTCAAGAAACTGATGAGCGAGCAGGGCCGCGATCCGAACGAGGATCTGGGTGTTCGGACCACGGACATCACCATCCCCGGCCCGGGCGGCGTCCTGCAGGCGCGCCTGTACAAGCCCCATGAGCATTCCGAGGACCGGCTGCATCCGGTCGTGGTCTATTTCCACGGCGGGGGCTTCGTGATCGCCGATCTCGATGTTTATGACGGCGGACCGCGCGGGGTGTCGAAGTTCGCCGACGTGATCGTGGTCTCGGTGCACTATCGCCAGGCGCCGGAAAACAAGTTCCCCGCCGCCCATGAAGACGCTGTGGCCGCCTATCGTTGGGTGCTGGAGAACGCCCAATCCTTCGGCGGCGACCCGCGGAAGGTGGCGGTGATGGGCGAGAGCGCCGGCGGCAACCTGGCCATCAACGTGTCCATGGCGGCGCGCGATCAGGGCCTGCCCCTGCCCGTTCATCAGGTGCTGGTCTACCCGCTGGTCGGCAACGATCTGGAGAACGAGAGCTATGTCGAGAACGCCCAGGCCAAGCCCCTGAACAAGGCGATGATCGAGTGGTTCGTGAAACACACCTTCAACGACCCGTCAGAGACGGAGGATCCGCGCGTCAATGTCGTGGGCGCCGCGAACGTCTCAGGCCTGCCCTCGACCACCGTCATCCTGGCCGAGATCGACCCCCTGCGCACCGAGGGCAAGAAGCTGGTCGACAAGCTGGAAGCCGCGGGCGTGGAGGTCCGGCACAAGACCTGGCACGGCTCGACCCACGAATTCTTCGGCATGGGCCTGGTGGTTCCCGACGCCGCCGCAGCCCAGACATTCGCCGCGCACGAGCTGAAACGCGCGTTCGGCACGGCCATCCTGCCGATTTAGGCTCGTCAGCGCGTCGCTGGGAAGTCGAGTCTTCAGCCAAGAGCTTTGGCTTCGGCTTTCCAGTAGGCGCGCCAGCGTTCGGCCGTTCCCGCATCGGCCAGTTTGCCGTGCTGAATTTGGAGCAGGACCTTGCCTTCGCCTTTGGGGCAGAAGTTGACCGTCAAACGTGAGGCGTCGGCCAGGTCGCGCTTCCAATAGCGCCATTTCTCGGTGGCGGTGACCCGGGGCGGTCCGTCGAAGGCGACGCCGTCGGCCTCCGCGCGCGCGTCGTGACCCGCGCGCCACGCGGCCAGGACCGCGTCCATGTCTCCCAAGCGGGTGGCGGAGACGCCGATCTCGTGATCACCGGAGCAGCGCTGGCCCGGCTGGCGGCGACCGATCTCCTGCTCGTAGCGCACGGTCAGGATCTGGGCCCACCAGCCGTCCACGCCGGCCTCGTCGGCTAGGCGTCGCGCCAGGGTCTTGTGATCCAGCGACGACCCGCCCCAGCCGTCCAGCAGCGCCCGCCAGTGCGGCCACGGCTGACCCGTGGCCCGCTCCAGCGCGGCGTCGCCGGCTCCGGTGGGGCGCGTCGCCATCGGGGTCAGCAGCTGTAGTACATGTCGAACTCGACCGGGTGGGGGTGCAGCTGCAGGCGCATCACCTCCTCCATCTTCAGCGCGATGTAGGCGTCGATAAAGTCGTCATCCATGACGCCGCCCTTCTTGAGGAAGGCCCGGTCCTTGTCGAGGTTCTCCAAGGCTTCGCGCAAGGACCCGCAGACCTCGGGGATCGATCCCCGCTCCTGCGGCGGCAGGTCGTAGAGGTTCTTGTCGGCGGCCGCGCCCGGATCGATGCGGTTCTCGATCCCGTCCAGCCCGGCCATCAAGAGGGCCACGAAGGTCAGATAGGGATTGCCCATCGGATCGGGGAAGCGCGCTTCGATGCGCTTGGCCTTGGGCGACGACACCCAGGGGATGCGGATCGAGGCCGATCGGTTGCGCGCCGAATAAGCCAGTTTCACCGGCGCTTCATAGCCCGGCACCAGGCGCTTGTAGGAGTTGGTGGTCGAGTTGGCGAAGGCGTTGATCGCCTTGGCGTGCTTGATGATGCCGCCGATGTACCACAGGCACTGTTCCGACAGACCGGCGTACTTGTCGCCCGCGAACTGCGGCTTGCCGTCCTTCCAGATCGACATGTGGACGTGCATGCCCGAGCCGTTGTCGGCGAACATCGGCTTGGCCATGAAGGTCGCCGACTTGCCGTAGGCCGCCGCCACGTTGTGGATCACGTATTTGTAGAGCTGCAGCCGGTCGGCCATGGTCAGCAGGTCCGAGAACTTCAGCCCCAGCTCGTGCTGGGCCGGGGCCACCTCGTGGTGGTGCTTCTCGGGCTCCAGGCCCAGGTCGGACATGACGCTGAGCATCTCGCCGCGCAGGTCCTGGCCGGAATCGACCGGATTGACCGGGAAATAGCCGCCCTTGTGGCCTGGGCGGTGGCCCATGTTGCCCTCGGCGTATTCCGAGCCGGTGTTGGCCGGCAGCTCGATCGAATCGAAGGCGTAGCCGGTCTCATGCGCGGAGGTGGACCAGCGCACGTCGTCGAAGACGAAGAACTCCGCCTCGGGTCCGAAATAGACGGTGTCGCCGACCCCGGCGCTCTCGACATAGGCCAGGGCCTTCTTGGCCATGGAGCGGCTGTCGCGGTTGTAGGGTTCGCCCGTGTCGGGGTTCAGCACGTCGCAGAACAGGAACAGAGTGGTCTGCTGATAGAAGGGATCGACATAGGCGGTGGTCAGATCGGGCTTCAGCAGCATGTCGGACTCGTTGATCGCCTTCCAGCCGGCGATCGAGGAGCCGTCGAACATGGTCCCCTCCTCCAGGAAGTCCTCGTCGACCTGGCTGATGTCGAAGGTCACGTGCTGCATGCGGCCGCGCGTGTCGGTGAAGCGGAGATCGACGTAGCGGACATCCTTGTCCTTGATCTCCTGAAGGATCTTCTTGGCGCTCATTCTCGGATTTTCCTGAGGGTTCGGGGAGGCGGAAAAGAAAAACCGGCCGCCTTGAGAAAGCGGCCGGGGGTGTGGGTCAGATAGCCTGGGGGCCGGTTTCGCCGGTACGGAGGCGGATCACCTCGTCGATGGTGGAGACGAAAATCTTGCCGTCGCCGATCTTGCCGGTGCGAGCGGCGGTCTGGATGGCCTCGACCACGCCGGGGGCCATGTCGTCGGACACCACCACCTCGATCTTGATCTTGGGCAGGAAGTCGATGACGTATTCGGCGCCGCGATAGAGCTCGGAATGGCCCTTCTGCCGGCCATAGCCCTTGGCCTCCAGCACGGTCATGCCCTGGACGCCGATGTCCTGCAGCGCCTCCTTCACCTCATCGAGCTTGAAGGGTTTGATGACGGCTTCGATCTTCTTCATCGGCGGTCCCGAAACGCGGCCACAGGGGGCGTCGCCGACGGTGGCGGACGATCTGCGTAACCTGGGGGTTCGGGCGAGCATCCCATCGTGCATCGCAGCATAAGGCAAGCGACTTTTGCCTCCGGACACGGAGTGTGACCAGATTCCCCCATGACCCGTGACATTCCTGTCGAACCGTCGCTCGAGACCAATGCTCCCGCTCTCTGGTTGGCTTCCTTTCCGTGGCCGAAGACCGACGGCCATAAGCACTCGCGCGGACGGTTGGGCGTGGTGTCGGGCGCTCCATTGAAGACCGGGGCGGCGCGGCTGGCGGCGCGGGGCGGTTTGCGGATCGGGGCGGGGACGGTGCGCATGCTGGCGACGCCCGAGGCGGCGACCGTGCTGGCGCCGTCACTCGAGGCCGTGATGTTGTTCCCGTTCGGAAATCCAGACCAGTTGGCCGAGCTGGCCGAGGTTCTGGACGCCGTGGTCATCGGTCCGTCCGCGGGCCTCGACCACGGCACGATCGCCAATCTGGAGGCGCTGCAGACCACCGGAGCCGCCCTGGTGGTGGACGCCGACGCCCTGAGTATTTTCAAGGGCCGGCCCGACGCGCTGTTCGCCCTGCTGGACCGCGATGACGTGATCACGCCGCATGAAGGGGAGTTCGAGCGGTTGTTTCCCGGCCTGCTTTCG
>CAXBPJ010000111.1:0-5960 GCA_963977325.1 uncultured Brevundimonas sp.
CCTCGGCTTCGCCCGGGTCGATCTGCGCTCGCCGGAAGCGGTGGCCATTCGCCCAGGTCGGGACGCGGGGTCGGTATGAGAGTTCACGGGATGCGGGTCGGTCGATGAAAAAGGATAAGGGACAGACGGTCGAGGCGCGGCTGGGCATGCCCGCCGCCCACGCGCGCGCGCCGGTGGTGGCCTCGCTGGACCTGGGCCAGACAAAGGTCGCCTGTTTCATCATGACGCCCGAGGGCGTGCGCCACGCCGACCGCACCATCCGCGTCGCCGGCGTCGGCCATGTGCAGTCCCGAGGCGTTCGTGGGTCCTCCATCGTCGACATGGACGAGGCCGCCGCGGCCATCGGCCAGGCGGTCGAGCGGGCCGAGCGCGCCGCCGGCGCTCCGGTCTCAGGCGTGGTGGTGACCACCGCCATCGGCCAGATGCAGGGCCACCGGGTGAAGACCCGCGTCTCCCTGGGCAGCCAGCCGATCGGCGACGCCGACCTGGCCCGCGCCATCGCCTCCGGCCTGGACCAACTTCGCTTCCCCAATCGCCGCCCCATCCACGTCCTGCCCATCGGCTGGTCGGTTGACGGCGCGCGGGGCGTGCGCGACCCGCGCCAGATGAAAGGATCGGCCCTGGGCCTCGACCTGATGGTCGTGTCGATGTCCGAGGGCGTGTTCGCCTCGCTCAGCCACTGTATCGAACTGGCCCACCTGGACCTGCAGGGCGTGGCGGCGGCGCCGGTGGTGTCGTCCCTGGCGGCGCTGGAGGAGGACGAGATGGAGCTGGGCGCCGCCTGTATCGACATGGGCGGCGGCTCGACCTCGGCGGCGGTGTGGGGCGGCGGCGCCCTGCTGCACGTCGAGAGCCTGGGCGTCGGCGGCGACCACGTGCCCTCCGACATCGCCCGTGGCCTGTCGACCAGCCGCGCGGGCGCCGAACGGCTGAAGACGCTGCACGGCTCGGCCATGGCCAGCGCCAACGAGGACCGCGAAACCCTGGAAGCCCCGCCACGTGGCGAGGACCCTTCGGCCGGCCCCGTCTATGTGCCCCGCGCCATGCTGAAGACCGTCATCGCGCCGCGCGTCGAGGAGACGCTGGAGATGATCCGCGACCGGCTCAGGTCGTCGGGCGCCGGCC
Source organism: uncultured Brevundimonas sp. (assembly GCA_963977325.1). Lineage (GTDB taxonomy): Bacteria > Pseudomonadota > Alphaproteobacteria > Caulobacterales > Caulobacteraceae > Brevundimonas. The sequence continues at coordinate 1,126 of CAXBPJ010000111.1, forward strand.
TCGACCCCGGCATGGGCGTGGTCCTGACCGGCGGCGCCAGCCAGCTGAACGGCGTGCGCGAGCTGGCCGTGCGGGTGTTCGACCGCCCGGTGCGCCTGGGCCGTCCCCAGCGCGCCCCGCATCTGGCCGACGCAGCCTCCGGCCCCGCCTTCTGCGCCGCCTCGGGCGTCCTGCTCCGCGCCGCCTATGGCCCGCGCGAGGCCGTCTCGGCCCGCAAGCTGATGGCCCGCCAGATCACCGCCGCCGACGCCCCGCGCGTCCAGAGCCGCTCGGTCCTGGGCCGCGCGGCGGGGTGGCTGAGAGAGAACCTCTAGCCGGCGAGCACCGCCCTCGCCGCCCGGGCGTCGGCGTCGATCTGGGTCTTGAGGGCGTCGAGGTCGTCGAAGGTCTGTTCGCCGCGCAGCAGGGCGACCAATTCGGTCTCGATCGTCTGGCCGTAGAGGTCGCCGTCGAAGTCGAACAGCCAGACCTCCAGCAGAGGCTGATCGAGCTTGAACATCGGCCGGACGCCCAGGTTGGCGACGCCGTCGATCGCACGGCCATCCGAGAGCAGCGTCCGGGTGGCGTAGACGCCATAGGCCGGGCGCATATAGCCGCCCAGCCGGACATTGGCGGTCGGGACGCCGATCTGGCGGCCGCGCTTGTCCCCGTGGACGACCTCGCCCTCGATGGCGAAGGGGCGGCCCAGGATGGCGCGGGCGCGGGCCATGTCTGCGGCGCGGACGGCCTCGCGGACGGCGCTGGACGACAGCTTCAGACCGTCCGGGTCGTCGCGTCGCGGCGTCACCGAGACGGTGAACCCGAGCCCGGCGCCCTCACGCGCCAGGGCTTCCGGACTGCCGGAGCGGCCCTTGCCGTAGGTGAAGTCGAAGCCGACCGCGACGTGGCGGACGGCCAGGCCCTCGCCCAGCGCCCGGCGGGCGAAGTCGCCGTCGCTCATCCCCGCCATCTCGGCGTCGAAGGGTAGGAGATAGGCGAGCTCGACGCCCTCGGCCTCCAGCGCCCGCAGCAGCTGGGCCTCGGTCATCAGGGCGAAGGGGGCGGCGTCCGGCTGGAACCAGCGGCGCGGGTGGGGATCGAAGGTGACGACGCCGAGGGGCGCCCCCAGGCGCTCGGCCGCCGCGCGGGCCTCGCCGATCACCGCCTGGTGGCCGCGGTGGCCCCCGTCGAAGGCGCCGAGAGCCACGGCCGCGCCCCGCTCGACGGCCGCGAGGTCGCGCCAGGCGCGGATCACGCGAATCGCCATGCCGTTCAGCCCCGGGCGGGGCGGCGGCGGCGCGGCACGCGGACCATGGCCTCGCCGTCCATGATCGGCTGGCCGTCGACGAACCCCTGGGAGCTGAGGGTGACCCGGGCGCTCTCCTGATCGACGGCGGCGACGGTCACGCGGGCCGTGACCCCGTCGCCGATCTTGACCGGAGTCTGGCTGAGATAGATGGCCCCGGCGCCCGGCAGGATGGTGCCGACCACCGCCGAGCCGAAGCTTGCCGACAAGAGGCCGTGCGCGATCCGCCCGCGATAGGCGGTCTTCGCGGCATAGGCCTCGTCCATGTGCACAGGATTGAAGTCGTCCGACGCCTCGGCGAAGCGCTGGATGCGCGCCTCGGTGACCTCGACCTGCTTCTCGGCGCTCATGCCCACTGAGAGCTCTTCCAGGATGTATCCGCCCGAGGGGTGCCGTCCGACCATGCGGCGGTTTAGCGCCGCCGGAGAGTCGGGGAAAGTTCTCTCCCTCCCTTTAGGGGGCGGGAGAGCCGATGCGGAGCATCGGCAGGGTGGGGATCTGTCCCTGCCCATACGAACCCCACCCGGCCGCTGCGCAGCCACCCTCCCCATGAAGGAAAGGGAGAACTGATCACCACCTCAGCTCCAGCATGGCGTAGCGGGCGTAGGCGGTTTCGGCATGAAGCAGGGCCTCGGCCGCGGCGGGGTCGAGCGCGCCGTCGGGTCCTTGTGCCGCGTCGCCGTGGATGCCGGCGGCGATGAACAGGCAGTCCAGGCCCTGGGCGTTGGCGCCGCGCACGTCGGTGACCACCCCGTCGCCGATGCACAGCACGCGCGACCGATCGACCGAACGGCCCAGCAGCGCCTCGGCCTCCTTGATCGCCAGGTCGTAGATCGGGCCGTGCGGCTTGCCCGCCATGGTCACGCGACCGCCCATGCCGGCGTAGAGCTGGGCCAGCGCCCCGCCGCAATAGATCAGGTCGGCGCCGCGCTGGACCACGATGTCCGGATTGGCGCAGATCATCTCCAGATCGCGCGCCACGGCTCCCTCGAATCGGGCGCGATAGTCCTCGGGCGTCTCATGGGTGTCGTCGAACAGGCCGGTGCAGGAGACGAAGGCCGCCTCCTCGGGACCGTAGGTCATCACCACGCCGGTGCCGTCATAGACGACGGCGTCTCGTTCCGGACCCACGGCCCAGGCCGGGCCGGGCGCGCGGCGGGCTAGTTCGGCGCGGGTGGCGTCGCCCGAAGTGACGAAGGCCTGCCACGCCTCGGGCGGCACCTGGAGGCTGACCAACTGGTCGAGCACGCCCGAGGCCGGCCGCGGCGCGTTGGAGATCAGCACCACCTGACCATGGCCGTCGGCGTGGAAGCGGGTCAGGGCCTCGATGGGGGCGGGCCAGCTCTCCCGGCCGTTATGCACCACGCCCCAGACGTCACAGAGCAGGACATCGTAGCGGTCGGCGATCTCGGACAGGCCGGCGAGGGCGTGGGGCGTGGTCATGGACGGCAGATCGCGTGTCCGGCGGCCGTGCGCAAGGCCGGCGGTTTTCGCGGCCGGCCCGCCGTGCCACCTTCGTCGCTCCGACTCGCAAGGGAACCGTCGCCCATGATCCGCCCCGCCCTGGCCGCCGCCGCCGTTCTCGCTTCCGCCCAGCCGGCCGTGGCCCAGGACGAGGCGCGGGTGCGCCAGATCCTCCAGACCACGCCCCTGATCGACGGCCACAATGACCTGCCCTGGGCGCTCAGGGGCGAGTGGGGCAACGACCCCTATCGCGCCGACCTGACGCGGGACCACGTCGACACCGATCCCCTGCTGCACACCGACATTCCCCGCCTGCGCGCCGGCGGCGTGGGCGGCCAGTTCTGGTCGGTCTATGTGCCGGCCTCCCTGACGCCGCAGGAGGCCGTGCAGGCCACCTTCGAGCAGATCGACACGGTGCGCCGCATCCTCGCCGCCCACCCGGACGTGTTCGAATGGGCGACCACCGCCGACGACATCGAGCGCATCCACCGCGAGGGCCGGGTGGCCTCCCTGGTCGGGATGGAGGGGGGCTATTCGATCAACGATTCGCTGGGCCTGTTGCGCCAGTTCCACGCGGCCGGGGCGCGCTACATGACCCTGACCCATTCGCGCACCACCAGTTGGGCCGACAGCGCCACCGACGCGCCCCAGCACGGCGGCCTGTCGTCCTTCGGCGAGGCGGTGGTCAGGGAGATGAACCGGCTGGGCATGATGGTCGACCTCAGCCACGTCTCGGAGGAGACGATGATGGATGCGCTGCGGGTGTCCGAGGCGCCGGTGATCTTCTCCCACTCCTCGGCGCGCGGCGTGACCGACCATCCGCGCAACGTGCCGGACGCCGTCCTGCGGATGATGCCCGAGGACGGGGGCGTGGTCATGGTCACCTTCGTGCCGGGCTTCATCAACGAGCAGGTGCGGGCCTGGGGCGCGGGTCGCGCCGCCGAGGACGCGCGGCTGAAGTCGCTGCATCCCGGCGATCCGAGCGCGGTGACGCAAGGGCTTGAAAGTTGGACCGCCGCCAACGCCGCGCCGACAGCCGGGATCGACGACGTCGTGGCCCACATCGAGCATGTCCGTGACGTCGCCGGCATCGACCACGTCGGCATCGGCGGCGACTTCGACGGCATCACCAGCCTGCCCGACGGCATGACCGGCGTGGACGCCTATCCGCCCCTGCTGGCCGCCCTGATGGCGCGCGGCTGGTCCGAGGCCGACATCAGGAAGCTGGCCGGCGAGAACATCCTGCGGGTGATGCGCGCCGTGGAAGCGGTGGCCGCCTCGAAACGCGGCGAGCGACCGAGCCTGGCCAGCATCGAGGACTAGGGAACGCCTCGGTTGGGGCGAAAGGGCCCGGCGAGGTCGGCGGCCCGGGGCCTCTTCGCGTCGCCTCCTCGTCGACATCTCGCGCAAGCCCTCCTGGGCCCCAGCCTGCGCCGGGGAGACGGGTGAAGGGCTCACGGCCCCGCGGCGCGTTTTCGCGCCTGGTCGCGGAGGAAGGGGGAAAGGGCGGCCATGGCGTGCACGGCGTCGGCGAGGTCGGGGTGGGCGGCCAGTTCCTCGGGCGAGAAAAATGAGTCCAGGGAGTCCAGCTCGTCGCAGAGCGCCTCGGATTGTTGAAGCTGATCAGGGGTTTGAGTGGGTGGTTCGGCCGGATCGGCGTTGGACTCGGGGTCCGGCGGGGAGTCCAGGGCGGGGGGTGAGTCCAGGTTGTCCGCGGAGCCGAGATCCGAGGGCGCCAGGCCCTCGGCCGCCTCGCGGCGGCGATAGGCGGCCTCGGTCGCCTCGTCGTCGGCCCGGTGGGGGTCGGGGGCGTTGCGGACCCGGACCCAGCGTTCGCGGCGGGCGAAGTCGGTGAGCTGCTCCACCACCTTCATCCATCTGAGGGCGCCCAGCGCGTCGCCGGCGGTGACGGCCCGGCGCAGATGGGCGCGGGCCCGGATGACCAGCAGGTCGGGATCGAACGGCTCGTCGTCGGGCGCGTCATCGATCGACGCGGTCGTGTCCACCGGTTGGTCGCAGCGGCGCCAGCCCTCGCGCTTGGCGCGGGCGCGGAAGGTGGACAGGGCGATGCCGAAGTTCCGGCACA
>CAXBPJ010000112.1:0-5929 GCA_963977325.1 uncultured Brevundimonas sp.
TACTGCTCGCGGATGCGGATATAGTCGTCGCGCGTGGCCTGTTCATTCCGGGCCTTGTCCGTCGGCGACAGCAGGCCGGACACCACCCCGACCGCCCGGCTGGCGTCGATGACATAGGTGGTGGAACCCTTGCGATAGGCCGGCTCGATCTTCACCGCCGTGTGGGTCCGGCTGGTGGTGGCACCGCCGATCAGCAGGGGGATCGAAAAACCGCGCCGCTCCATCTCCGACGCCACGAACACCATCTCGTCCAGGCTGGGCGTGATCAGGCCCGACAGGCCGACGATGTCGCAGCCGTGCGCCTCCGCCTCGTCCAGGATGCGATCGGCCGGGACCGTGACGCCGAGATCGACCACGTCGTAGTTGTTGCACTGCAGCACGACGCCGACGATGTTCTTGCCGATGTCGTGGACGTCGCCCTTGACGGTGGCCATCAGGATCTTGCCGTTCGAGGTGCGAGGCTGACCCTCCTTCTCGGCCTCCATGAAAGGCTCCAGCCACGCCACCGCCTGTTTCATCACCCGCGCCGACTTGACCACCTGGGGCAGGAACATCTTGCCCGATCCGAACAGGTCGCCGACCACGTTCATCCCGTCCATCAACGGGCCTTCGATGACATGCAGCGGGCGCTCCGACGTCTGGCGCGCCTCTTCGGTGTCGGCCTCGATGAAGTCGGTGATGCCGTGGACCAGGGCGTGTTCGATCCGTTTGGCCACCGGGGCCTCGCGCCACTTCAGATCGACGACCCGCGCCTGCCCCTTTTCGCCCTTGTAGCGGGGCGCCATGTCCACCAGCCGCTCGGTGTTGGACACGTTGGTCCGCAGCGGCCGGTTCAGGATGACGTCCTCGACGGCCTCCCTCAGAACCGGATCGATCTCGTCATAGACCGGCAGGTCGCCGGCGTTGACGATGCCCATGTCCATGCCCGCGGCGATGGCGTGATACAGGAAGACGCTGTGGATCGCCCGGCGCACCGGCTCGTTGCCGCGAAAGCTGAACGACACGTTCGACACCCCGCCAGACACATGGGCGTGGGGCAGTGTCGCCTTGATGGCCCGCGTCGCCTCGATGAAGTCGACGGCATAGTTGTCGTGCTCCTCAATCCCGGTCGCGACGGCGAAGATATTGGGGTCGAAGATGATGTCCTCGGGCGGAAAGCCGACCTCGTCCACCAGGATGCGATAGGCGCGGGTGCAGATCTCGATCTTGCGCGCGGCGGTGTCCGCCTGACCCTGCTCGTCGAACGCCATCACCACGACGGCGGCGCCATAGCGCAGGCATTTGACCGCCTGTTCGCGGAACTCGGCCTCGCCCGCCTTCATCGAGATGGAGTTGACGATCGGCTTGCCCTGAACGCACTTCAGCCCCGCCTCGATCACCTCCCACTTGGAGCTGTCGATCATGATCGGCACGCGGGCGATGTCAGGCTCGGCCGCGATCAGGTTCAGGAAGGTGGTCATGGCCCGGGCGCCGTCCAGCAGACCCTCGTCCATGTTCACATCGATGACCTGGGCGCCCGCCTCCACCTGCTGGCGCGCGACCGACAGGGCCGCGGCGTAATCGCCCTCGACGATCAGCTTCCGGAATTTCGCCGAGCCGGTGACATTGGTCCGCTCGCCGACGTTGATGAAGGTGGGGCGCATTAGGCGGGCTGAAAGTCCTTGAGCATGTGGAGGACGTAAGCTGAACGGAAGGTCTTTTCGGTCTCCAGCTCGGTTCTGAGATTTGCTGCAAAGGTGACGACCTCAGGAGTTCGATTGCCGTCTGTGGCTAGAATCCAGGCCGCCTCGCGGCTGCCTCTCTGCGCCATTCCGACCAGAGCCTCCGTCGCAAGCAGATGCGACGCATCCATTCCGAGGCGGCCGATCCACCAGCGCCAAACCTCCGCGTCATCGGGGTGCCCAAGATTTTCGAGGTGGTTCAACATCAGGCGGAAATGCTCCCGCGCCGCATCGACCTCGCTCGGCGGCAAGCCATGCCCCGCACTGACGCCCGGGTCGGTGCTATCGAAAAATACGAACAAAGCGTTCAGCGTCGTGGCGTGATCGAAACGTTCTCCAGCCTCGAACGCCCGCCAGTAGAGGTCCCTAGCCTCGACGAACCGCCCACTGATGTCAGCCGCGTGGGCCTGAGAAACAAGCGATATGGCCATCACGCGTAGGCCACCCAGCCGTGCCAGTTCATGGCGTGGTAGAAGCTCTCGACGTCGCTGAACCCGGCCTCGGCCAGCAGCGCCTCGTCCCGTTCGGCCGTGGCCAGGCCCGGATTGCCGCGATGGCTGCCGCGGGCGGTCTTCAGCGTCTCTGGATCGACGCCATTGGCGGCCGCGAAGGCGACGTAGCGGTCTATGTTGCGGTCGAACTTCGGATTGTCGGCGCTGTCACAGCGGTCGACCAGGATGAAGGGCGCGCCGGGCTTAAGACGGCGGCGGATGTCTTTCAACGTCGCCAGCTTGGACCCATCGTCGGGGATGATGCCCAGCACCAGGATCATCGTCGCCCCGTCGAACGGACCGTCCGGCGCCGCCTCAACCCCGCCCTCGATCAGATCGACGCGACGCAGGGTCTCCTCGCCCAGGATATGGCGGGCGAGGTCCAGCATCTTCGCGGCCGGATCAACGCCGGTGAACCGCCAGCCGGGCCCGGCCTTGGCCAGCGCCTGGGTGTCCAGTCCGCCGCCCGCGCCGACGACCAGCACATGCCCGTCGTCCGGAACGCGCTCGCCCAGCAGGATGCCCGCCATCTGCAGCACGCCCGGCTGACCCGGCATGAAGGCGCGCGGGCCCTTCTCGACGTATTTGGCGACGAAGTCAGGGTCGGCGAAATTGAAGGGGGACTTGCTCATGCCACCATCTCGAAGGGTTCCAGCCCACTTAGCCTCAACGCCGTCGGCCGCTCGGGCACGGTGCGCGGGGCGACGCCCGCCACGCCCTTGGCCACGCAGGCGATGTGCTCGGGCGTGGTGCCGCAGCAGCCGCCGACGATGTTGACCAGGCCGGACTGCGCCCATTCCTCGATGAAGTGGGCGGTTTCGTGCGGTTGTTCGTCGTACTGGCCCATGGCGTTGGGCAGGCCGGCGTTGGGATAGGCGGCGACCAGGGTGTCGGCCACGCGGCTCAGCTCGGCCACATGCGGCCGCATCAGATCGGCGCCCAGCGCGCAGTTGAACCCGACCGCGAACGGCTTGGCGTGGCGCACGCTGTTCCAGAAGGCCTCGGCCGTCTGACCCGACAGGGTGCGGCCCGAGCGGTCGGTGATGGTGCCGCTGATCCAAAGGGGCAGGGGCTCATAGCCCTCGTCCTCCAGGTCCAGAATGGCCTTGATCGCGGCCTTGCAGTTCAGGGTGTCGAACACCGTCTCGATCAGAAACAGATCGACCCCGCCCTGATGCAGCGCCCGGGCCTGCCGGCTGTAGGCGGCATAGACCTCGTCATACGAAACGGCGCGATAGCCGGGATCGTTCACGTCCGGGCTGATCGACAGGGTGCGGTTGGTCGGGCCGATGGCGCCGGCGACGAAACGGGGCTTGTGCGGCTCCTTCTCGGTCCAGCGGTCGGCGACCTCACGCGCGATCCGGGCGCCCTCGACGTTCAGGTCATGCACCGCGTCCTCCAGCCCATAGTCGGCCTGGGCGATCGTCGTGGACGAGAAGGTGTTGGTCTCGGAGATGTCGGCGCCCGAGGCGTAATAGAGGTCGTGCAGGTCGGCGACGATGTCGGGCCGGGTCAGGATCAGGGTGTCGTTGTTGCCCTTCTGGGGCAGGAGCCGGTCGGCGAACCGCTCGCCGCGAAAGTCGGCCTCGGACAGCTCGCGCCGCTGGATCATCACCCCCCACGCCCCGCCCAGAACCAGGTGCAGGGCGGCGATGCGGTCGGTGCGGGTCATGGGGCGGCCCTCTTCTCGCGCACCCCCAGCACCCGGCAGATGGCGTAGACCAGGTCCGCCCGGTTCAGGGTGTAGAAGTGGAAGTCGTGAAAACCCTCCTCCTGCAGCCGGGCGCAGGTCTCGGCGGCGATGGAGGCGGCGAGCAGCTTGCGGGTCTCCGGGTCGTCGTCCAGCCCGTCGAAATGGGCCTTCAGCCAGTCGGGCACACTGGCCCCGCAGTCCCCGCACATCCGCGTCAGGCCCGCGAAGTTGGACACCGGCATGACGCCGGGGATCAGCGGAATCTCGATCCCCGCCGCCCTGACCCGGTCGCGGAAGCGCAAAAAGGCGTCGATGTCGAAGAAGAACTGGCTGACCGCGCGCGTGGCCCCGGCGTCCACCTTGGCCTTCAGCACCGCGATGTCGTGGTCCAGCGACGGGCTTTCGGGGTGCCGCTCGGGATAGACGCCGACGGTGATGTCGAACCCCCCGGCCCGGCCGATGGCGGCCGTCAGTTCGGTAGCGTTGGCATAGCCGTCCTCGCGCGGGCGATAGACGCCGCCGATGCCGGCCCCGCCGGGCGGGTCGCCGCGCAAGGCCACGATGTGATCGACCCCGATCGCCTTGTAGCCGGCGATGACCTCATCGACCTCCGCGCGGCTGGCCTCGACGCAGGTCAGGTGGGCGGCGGGGCGCAGGGACGTCTCCGCGATGATCCGCTTCACCGTCCGGTGGGTCCGCTCCCGCGTCGAACCGCCCGCGCCATAGGTTACCGAGACGAAGGCCGGGTTCAGCGGCTCCAGACGCCTGATCGCCTTCCACAGATTGGCTTCCGCCTCGTCGGTCTTGGGCGGGAAGAATTCGAAAGAAACCCGCACCGGCTCGTGGTTTGACCCCGCGCGCGCCACGGGCCCCAATGGCGACAGCAACAGGGCGCGCGCCTGGGCCAGGGTCGGGCCAACCGGAGAGGCGAGGGGGATCGACATCAGGCCACACCTCGCGCTTGAGCCGCCGCACGGCGGGCGGTCCACAGGGTGACGGTCAGGCCGTCATGGTCGGGCGGCAGGGCTACGGGCGCGGCCGGGGTCAGACCGCCGTCGCGCAGCCACTCGCCGATCTCGGCGTCGGTGAAACCCAGCCGCCGGTGCTGGTGCTCCTCGCGCAGCTGTTCGTGATCATGTGGGGCGAAGTCGGCGATCAGGATGCGGCCGCCGGGCGCCACCAGCCGCGTCGCCTCGGCCACGGCGGCGGCCGGATCGGACAGGTAGTGCAGCACTTGGTGCACGATCACCAGCTCGGCGCTCTGGGCCGGCAGGCGGGTGGCGAAGATGTCGCCGTGGCGCAGCTCGACCTTCTCCAGCCCGGCGCGCGAGACGTTGGAGCGGGCGATGTTCAGCATGTTCTGGCTGAGGTCCAGGCCGATCGCGACCCGCGCCCGCTTGCCGACCAGGGTCAGCATCCGCCCCGAGCCGGTGCCCAGGTCGACCACCCGGTCGAACGGGCCGGGACCGATCAGCCGGTCGATGGCCGCCTCGACCGCGCTTTCGGAGACATAGAGGCTGCGGATCCGGTCCCACTGCGGCGCCACGCGCTCAAAATAGGCCTCCGCCTCGACCTCGCGTTCCTTGCGTACCTGCTCCAGCCGCTGATGGTCGCGGTCGAAGGCGTCGTCCGCGATCAGGTCCAGCGCCGTTTCGACAAGGCGCCGCGCGGCGGTATCTGACGACAGGCGATAGAAGACCCGGGCCCCGTCCGGAAACCGCTCGATCAGCCCGGCGTCGGCCATCAGCTTCAGATGTCGCGACACGCGCGGCTGGCTCTGCTCCAGGATGCCGGACAGCTCCATCACCGACAGTTCGTCGGCCGCTAGTAGTGACAACACCCTAAGGCGCGTCGGCTCGCCCGCCGCGCGCAACGTCTCGATCGCCTGGTCAGCGCTGAAACTCATCGGATCATATAAGGATATCCTTATATGATTATGCAAGTGAAATCGGGGCAGCTTTCCTCCCCGTCGCGGAGCGATGGGGAGGGGGACCACGAAGTGGTGGAGGGGCCTCTTGCGGCGA
>CAXBPJ010000113.1:0-5742 GCA_963977325.1 uncultured Brevundimonas sp.
TCATCCCGATGGCGATAGCTCACGGCGCCGGAGCCGAGGTGCAGAAGCCGCTGGCCACCGTCGTCATCGGCGGCCTGCTGACGGCGACCGCCCTGACTCTTCTGGTCCTGCCCACCTTCGCGGCCAAGGCGGTGAAGCACCGGAAAACGGAAGGGATCGAAGAATGAGCGGAGCCCACGAAACAAATCAGCTCCAGCGCCGCACTCTTCTCGTGGTCCTGGCCCTGAACGCTCTGCTGTTCGTGAGCTTGGGAGTCGGCGGCCTTGCCGCCGACTCCAGCGCCTTGCTCGCCAACGCGGTCGACAACGGGTCCGACGCCGCCGTTTACCTGAGCAGTTTTATCGCCGTCGGGCGGGCCCTGATCTGGAAGACTCGCGCAGCCCAGGTCTCCGGGGTCATGCTTCTGATTTTCTCGGCTTTGGTTCTGCTCGACGCCCTACGACGGACGCTCACCGGGACCGAGCCGGTTGGTCCCACGATGATGGTCCTCGCCGTCGTGGCCGCGGTTATCAACTTGGTGTGCTTGCTCCTGATCCGTCGGCAGCAGAGCAACGACGTCAACATGAAGGCGGCCGAGACCTTCAGCCTCAACGACTTCGCGTCCAATGGGGGCATCCTGGTCGCCGGAGGACTAGTCATGTGGCTGGACCAGTCCTGGCCCGATCTTCTGGTCGGCGTCCTGGTCGCTGCGCTTGCGGCCAAGGGCGGCCTCGACATCCTTGGCGACGCGCGGGAGGTACAGCGGGACGCTAACTCCCAATCGGGGTGAGGTTACCCTGTTCCTGATCGATCGCCGTGGGCTTGGTTGGTGCTGCTGACTAGACCACTTACGCCCGGCTGCCGGGCCGAGCCATCTGGTCGAAGGATCAGAACAACCTCCAGTCCGGGCTGCCTGCCAACGCTAGGAGCTCCTCTGACCAGCTTGGTGAGAAACGCAGATCTTGTCGCCAGCGACCCGGATCGTTCTCCAGCACTTACACACTCTCTTACACAGCGAGGCGACCTGTGATAGAAAAGCGAGCAGTATCAGCTGGTTGATGCTGGCTTGTGTGACTTAAAACCCCTCGACCTCGGTCATGCGGGTTCGATCCCCGCCGCTCGCACCACGGCTGCATGGCGGCGCACGCCGGCTCGCGCTAGGGTCGCGGCATGGCCCTGGACCTCTACGCGCATCCCTTCTCGTCCTTCTGTCAAAAGGCGCTGATCGCGCTGTACGAGGCGGAGACGCCGTTCACGCTGAAGATGCTGGATGAGCAGCATCCGGAGAATGTCGCGGCGCTGAAGGCGGCCTGGCCGTTCGGGCGGTTTCCGGCCCTGAGGGACGGCGACCAATGGGTGATGGAGGCGACCTGCATCGTCGAACATCTGGATGTCTTCCATCCCGGGCCGGAGCGGATGATCCCCGATGATCGTGACGCGGCGCTGGAAGTCCGGTTCCTGGACCGAGTGTTCGACAACGACGTGTCGGGGCAGCAGCAGGCGTTGATTTACAATGCGTTGCGACCGGAAAGCTCGCGTGACGCCTACGGAGAGGCGCGCGCGAAAGAGAAGCTAGAGGTGGCCTACGCGTGGCTGGACGAGCTGCTGAAGGGGCGGCGGTGGGCCGTCGGTGAGCCCTTCACCCTGGCGGACTGCGCGGCGGGGCCGGCGCTGTTCTATGCCCATTGGACCCATCCGATCGACGCGCGATTTGAGACGCTGCTGGCCTATCGGAAACGGCTGATGGCGCGGCCCAGTTTCGCGCGGGCCATCGAGGAGGCGCGGCCCTATCGTGACTATTTCCCGCTGGGAATTCCCGCCGAGGACTAGATCAGCCCAGCGAGGGGAGAGGAGGGATCGGCGTAGAGCCGCTTCTTCATCCGTCCGGCCAGATAGGCGTCACGGCCGGCCATGACGGCGTGCTTCATGGCTGTCGCCATGCGGATCGGATTGCGCGCCTCGGCGATGGCGGTGTTCATCAGCACGCCGTCGCAGCCAAGCTCCATGGCGACGGCGGCGTCGGACGCCGTGCCGACCCCAGCATCGACCAGCACAGGAACCCTGGACTGCTCGACGATCAGGCGAATGTTGACGGGGTTTTGGATGCCGAGCCCAGAACCGATCGGCGCGCCCAGGGGCATGACGGCCACCGCCCCGGCGTCCTCCAGCTTGCGGGCGTAGACGGGGTCGTCGGTGCAATAGACCATGACCTCGAATCCCTCGGCGGTCAGCAGTTTTAGCGACCGCAGCGTCTCCTCCATGTCGGGGAACAGGGTCTTGGGATCGGACAGCACCTCGAGCTTCACCAGGGTCCAGCCGCCGGCCTCTCGCGCCAGGCGCAGGGTGCGGACCGCATCCTCACCGGTGAAGCAGCCGGCGGTGTTGGGCAGGTAGGTGTAGCGTCTGGGATCGAGGAAATCGGTCAGCACCGGTCGAGAGGGGTCGGTCAGGTTCACCCGGCGCACGGCCACGGTGACGATCTCGGCCCCCGAGGCTTCGGCCGCGGCGGCGTTCTGGGCGTAGTCGCGGTACTTGCCCGTGCCCACGATCAGGCGCGACGAGAAGGTGCGGCCAGCGACGGTCCAGGTGTCGGGAGAGGAGGTCATGGGCGCTAGTTAGTGGTTTGGTCGGTTGGAAGAAAGCCGCCTCCCCGGCGAAGGCCGGGGTCCAGGGCCACGAGCGCCGGCCTTCGCCACGAGGGCACGCAAGCCCTTCTGGGCCCCGGCCTTCGTCGGGGAGACGGTCGAGACCTAAACCTCGAACCTCACCCCCTGGGCCAGCGGCAGGTCAGTGGAGAAGTTCACCGTTTGGGTCTGGCGGCGCATATAGGCCTTCCAGGCGTCCGAGACGCTCTCGCGACCGCCACCGGTCTCTTTCTCGCCGCCGAAGGCGCCGCCGATCTCGGCGCCCGAGGGGCCGATGTTGACGTTGGCGATGCCACAGTCCGAGCCCCAGGCCGAAAGGAAGGTCTCGGCCTCGCGCACGCGGTCGGTGAAGATGCAGGACGAGAGGCCCTGGGGCGCCGCGTTCTGGAGGGCGATGGCTTCATCCAGATCGGACCACGTCAGCACATAGAGGATGGGCGCGAAGGTCTCGGTCAAAACCACGGCGCTCTGGGCCGGCATGCGCACGATGGCGGGGGTGACATAGACGCCGTCGCGGTCCAGCCTTTCGCCGCCGCCGATGACCTCTCCGCCCTCGGCACGGGCTTGGTCTAGGGCCGCTGTGAAGGAGCCCGCGGCCGCCTCGTCGATCAGCGGGCCCACCAAGGTTTCGGTCTCGCGCGGATCGCCGATCGGGAGGCCGCCATAGACCTTGGCCAGACGCTCGGCCAAGGTGTCGGCAAGGCTCTCATGGACCAGCAAGCGGCGCAGCGATGTGCAGCGCTGGCCGCAGGTGCCGACGGCCGAGAAGGCGATGGCGCGCACCGCCAGCTCCAGGTCGGCGCTGTCGGTGACGATCATGGCGTTGTTGCCGCCCAGCTCCAGCAGGCTGCGGCCCAGGCGGCCGGCGACGGTCTGGGCGACGGCCCGGCCCATGCGGGTAGAGCCGGTGGCCGAAATCAGGGGAACGCCCGGATGCGCTGCCAACGCCTCGCCGACTGCGCGCTCGCCGAGGATGACCTGTGACAGGCCCGGAGGCGCGTCGTCGCCGAACCGCGCGGCGGCCCGTTCGAACACCGCCTGGACACCCAGGGCGGTGAAGGGCGTCTTCTCCGACGGCTTCCAGATCACCGGATCGCCGCAGATCAGGGCCAGGGCGGCGTTCCAGGCCCAGACGGCGACGGGGAAGTTAAAGGCGGTGATGATCCCGACCGGGCCCAGCGGCTGCCAGGTCTCGCGCATGTGGTGGCCGGGCCGCTCACTGGGCATGGTCAGACCGTAGAGCTGGCGCGACAGGCCCACGGCGAAGTCGCAGATGTCGATCATCTCCTGGACCTCGCCCAGACCCTCGGAGACGATCTTGCCGGCCTCCAGCGTGACCAGGCGGGCCAGGTCGTCCTTGGAGGCGCGCAGTTCCTCGCCCAGCAGGCGAACCAGTTCGCCACGCCGGGGGGCGGGAACGCGGCGCCATGACTGGAACGCGTCCGCGGATTCGGCGACGACCGTGTCGACGGCGGAAGTGTCGGCGAGGGAAGGGCGCGGGGCCGGTGATCCGTCCAATTGAGAAGGCTGCGTCGTCTGCGCCAGATCGGCCTGAACCCCCAGTCGGGTCAGCACCGCGATGATCTCTTCGCTCGCCGTCATGTCCCCGTCCTTTCCGGAACCGCCAAGGTCGGGAGGGGTTCTGAAATCACCCTCAACCGACAGTTTGGAGATGGCCATGAAGGTTCGCGACGTGATGAGCAAGGATGTCCAGGTCGCCCGCCCCGACGATCACGTTCAGGAAGTGGCCATGCGCATGCAGTCGGGCGATTTCGGCTTCATGCCCGTGGCCGACGGCGACCGGCTGGTGGGCACGGTGACGGACCGCGACATCGTGGTGCGCGGCGTCGCCCGGGGACTCGACGGCGCTACACGGGTGGCGGAAGTGATGACCCACGACGTCAAGTCGGTGCGCGACGACGCCGACCTGAAATCGGTCCTGGATACCATGGGCGGTCGTCAAATCCGGCGCCTGCCGGTGGTCGACAAGAACGAACGGCTGGTCGGGGTGGTGTCGCTGGGCGACCTATCGACCCGCGTGAAAGAGAAATATGCGGGCGAGGCGCTGGAAGACATTTCGCGCGTCGGCAAGGTCTGATCGCCCTTACCCCGCGCTTCGCAACCGAACGCTAACATCTGCGCCCTAGAGTGGTCCGACGAGCAGAAGGTCGGATCATGGCGCGCGCGCAATTTCAGAAGGGCCAGAGGGTCTGGGTCGAGTGTGTCGGCGCCTGGGCCTACATCGAGCAGGTCCAGCCCGTCTGGGCCAAGGGGTTCGAGGAGCCGGTCCGGGTCACCTATGACGTGGGTCTTGGCCGCGAGTTCCTGGCGCATGAGCTGACGCTTCCGGTCGATGACGAGACCGCGATTGATGGAGACGCTTGGCGTCTGCTGAGGGCGCGCAACAAGTGGCAGGGGCCGGACGACTGCGTCGGTCATCCCTTTCCCGGCACCCACCCAGTGGTCGTCACCGAGCGGGCGGACTGGGGCGGCTGGCGCGTCCCCGGCGCGGAATACGATCGCGACCCGGACCGGATCGAAAAGCAGGCGCGCGTCATCGCCGCGGCGCCGCGCCTGATGAAGATCGCCGAGCAGCTGATGGAAGCCGTGGCGGAGGCGCCGCATGACGCCCCGCCCGCCATGCTAGCGCTGGCCAAGCGATCGCGGGAAGTTCTTCGCGAGATTCTGCAAACGGCCCCCGCCGGCGCCCTGTCGCAGGAGGCGGCCCGCGAGATGGCGGTGGAGACCGTGACCCGACCCGTGAGTCACACCCGCGCCGCCTGACCGACATTACGGACGCCAAGCGCCTCGACACGAATCTGCGGCTTCGTCACGCTGGGCCTGATCGGGGAATCACGCGGAGGCGGGAGTGCGGGGCAAGGACCGCCGCCAATTCAGATGGGGACGCCGCGCCGCCGACAAGCGCGGGGCCGTGGCCGTGCCTCTATGGGTGCGGATCGGCGTGCTGATCACCGCTCTTGGTCTGGCCGGACTGTCCCTGATCTACGCCCAGGAAATGCGCCAGGCGCCGCTGACAGCCAGCGCCCAGCGTGAAGCGTCGCTCAGAAGCGCTGCCGCCATCACCGCGTCCCGATTGGACGCCGACGTTGCGCAAGCG
>CAXBPJ010000114.1:0-5731 GCA_963977325.1 uncultured Brevundimonas sp.
CGCTCGGCGGCCTACGCCTGCCGCTACCTGGCCAAGAACGTCGTGGCGGCGGGTCTCGCGGACCGCTGCACCATCCAGATCAGCTACGCCATCGGCGTCGCCGAGCCGCAGTCGATCCATGTGGATCTGCATCGCACGGGCCGCGTCGACGAGGCGGTGCTGGAGGAGAGGCTGCTGGGCCTGATCGGCGGCGGCACGCCCCGCGCCATCCGCCAGCATCTGGGCCTGAACCGCCCGATCTACGCCCGAACCGCCGCCTATGGCCATTTCGGCCGCGAACCCGACGCCGACGGCGGGTTCAGCTGGGAGAAGACCGACCTGGTGGAGAGGTTGAAGGCGCTGGCTTGAGGCTTAAGGCCGGCGCTTTCCGAAACCCCCCGTCACCGATCGTGACGCGCGCGGGACCGTGCGGCGTGCCATGAGGCGGCGTGAGCCTCTCTCCTGAAAAGTCGTCGGCCCTGAGCGGGGCCGAGATCGCCGCCGTCGTGGCGATCTGCGTCATCTGGGGCGTCAACAACGCCGCCGCCAAGCTGGCGACCGAAAGCCTGCCGCCGCTGTTCACCGGCGCGTTGCGCTTCGCCATCGCCGGAGCCTTGCTGGCCTGGTTCGTCAGGCCGCCGTTTCCGAACTGGAAGAGCCTGCTGCTGATCGTCGGCCTGGGCGGACCCTTGCACTACGGGCTGATCTATCTCGCCTTCTGGCTGGCTCAGGACGTGAGCCCGGTGTCGGTGGCCACTCAGCTGTGGATCCCCTTCACCGCCCTGTTCGCCTTCCTGGTGCTGCGTGAGCGGGTCAGCTGGGCGGCCTTGGCGGGCATGGGGGTGGGCTTCGCGGGGGGGGTCTGGATGACGCTGGACGCCCATGCCATCGCCGACTGGAAGGCTATTCTGGTCGGGGCGGCGGCCAGCGCCTCCTGGGCCATGACCACGGTGATCGCGAGGCGCACCACCAGCGTGCCGCCCTTGAAAATGCAGGGGCTTCTGGCCCTGGTCGCCCTGCCGGGTCTGGGCATCGGTTCGCTGGTGACCGAGACGGGCCAGTGGCAGGCGTTGGGCGAGGCGACGCCGATGGTCTGGGCCGCCCTCATCTGGGCCGGGGCGGCGTCCTCAGTGGTGGCGACCAGCCTGGTGTTCTGGCTGGTTCAGAGGCGGGGCGGGTGACACCCTATTTCCTGGCCACGCCGATCGTGTCGATCCTGATCGGATGGGGCCTGATGGGCGACGTGCTGACACCCCAAATCCTGACCGGGTCGGCGATCACCATGCTGGGGGTCGGCGTCGTGGCCCTGGCCGAGCGGGGCCTCAGAGCCGGGGCGGCGAAGGCCTAACCCGCCGGCTTCTGCGCGTATCCCAGACGTTGGTTCAGCTTTTCCAGCAGATCGACGGCGGCCTCTGCGATGACCGTGCCGGGCGGATAGACGGCGGCGACCCCGGCGTCGAGCAAGGGCTGGACGTCCTGGGGCGGGATGACGCCGCCGACCACCACCATGATGTCCTCGCGACCCAGTTTCTTGAGCTCGGCCAGCAGTTCGGGGGCCAGGGTCAGATGTCCGGCCGCCAGGGACGAGGCCCCGACCACATGGGCGCCGCTCTCGACTGCGCGGGCGGCGGCCTCGGCGGGCGTTTGGAACAGCGGTCCGGCCTCGGCGTCGAAGCCCAGGTCTCCATAGGCTGAGGCGATCACCTTCTGGCCCCGGTCGTGGCCGTCCTGGCCCAGCTTGGCCACCAGCAGCCGCGGCGGGCCGCCGTCATTCTCGACGAAGGCGGCGACCATGTCGCGGGCGCGACTGACCTTGGGATCGGCGCCGGCCTCGCGGGCGTAGACGCCGGAGACGGTCTTCACCTCGGCCACGTGGCGGCCGAAGGCGGCTTCCAGGGCGTCGGACATCTCGCCCACGGTGGCCTTGGCGCGCGCGGCGTCCACGGAAAGCGCCAGAAGATTGCCCCGGCCACGCGCGCCTTCGGTAAGGGCGGAAAGAGCAGCCTGCAAGGCGGCCTCGTCCCGCTCGGCCCGAAGGCGTTTCAGCTTGTCGATCTGGCGGGCACGAACCTCGGCGTTGTCGACCTTGAGCACCGGAATGTCGTCCGCGAGGTCGGAGAGGTAGCGGTTCACCCCGACCACCACCTGGGCGCCGGTGTCGATGCGGGCCTGGGTGCGGGCGGCCGCCTCCTCGATGCGCAGTTTGGGCACCCCGGCCTCGATGGCCTTGGCCATGCCGCCCAGGGCCTCGACCTCCTGGATGTGGGCCAGGGCGCGTGCGGCCAGGTCGGCGGTCAGGCGTTCGAGATACCAGCTGCCGCCCCAGGGATCGGCGATGGCGGTCATGCCGGTCTCGGCCTGGAGCAGGATCTGGGTGTCGCGGGCGATCCGGGCCGAGAAGTCGGTGGGCAGGGCCAGGGCCTCGTCCAGCGAATTGGTGTGCAGGCTCTGGGTCCCGCCGCCGGTCGCGGCCATGGCCTCGATCATGGTGCGCGAGACATTGTTGAACACATCCTGCGCCGCCAGCGACCAACCCGAGGTCTGGCAGTGGGCGCGCAGGGCCAGCGACTTGGTCGATTCCGGCGCGAATTCGTCCTGAAGCAACCGCGCCCACAACAGGCGGCCGGCCCGTAGCTTGGCCATCTCCATGAATGGGTTCATGCCGACGGCCCAGAAGAAGCTGAGGCGCGGGGCGAAGGCGTCCACCTCCATGCCCGCGGCGACCCCGGCGCGCACATACTCGACCCCGTCGGCCAGGGTGTAGGCCAGCTCCAGATCGGCCGAGGCCCCGGCTTCCTGCATGTGATAGCCGGAGATGGAGATCGAGTTGAACCTCGGCATTTCCGCCGCCGTATAGGCGAAGATGTCCGAGATGATCCGCATCGAGGGCGCGGGCGGATACACATAGGTGTTCCGCACCATGAACTCTTTCAGGATGTCGTTCTGAATGGTGCCGGTCAGCTGGGCCCGCGCCACCCCCTGCTCCTCGGCGGCCACGACATAGAGCGCCAGGATCGGCAGCACCGCGCCGTTCATGGTCATCGACACGCTCATCCTGTCCAGCGGGATGCCGTCAAACAGGGTGCGCATGTCGTAGATGGAATCGATCGCCACCCCGGCCATGCCGACGTCGCCGGCGACGCGCGGATGATCCGAGTCGTATCCCCGGTGGGTGGCCAGGTCGAAGGCGATGCTGAGCCCCTTCTGTCCGGCCGCGAGGTTGCGGCGGTAGAAGGCGTTCGACTCCTCGGCCGTGGAGAAGCCCGCGTACTGGCGGATGGTCCACGGATTGGTGGCGTACATGGTCGGATAGGGGCCGCGCAGATAGGGCGCGATTCCGGGCAGGCCGTGGATATGGTCGAGGCCGGCGATCGCCTCGGGGCCATACCCGGCATCGACCGTAAGGCCCTCGGGGGTCAGCCAGGGCTTCGCGTCGTTCGGCTCGTCGGCCGCGGGGGCGGCGAGGGGACCGTCGAAGGCGACCTTGGAGAAGTCTGGCAGGCTCATTGTCCGGTCTCCAGATCGAGGCGGACTGGGACAAGCGGGCGGCAGCGGCTGTCTTCGCCCGCCTGACGGATATCGGGCGAGCTGGCGGTGTGGTCGGGACGCGGATCGACGACGGTCGACGCCTCGTCCTGGGCGTGCAGGGTGACCCCGAGCAGCGGTCGGTCGCCGGAGCGGATATCGGCGACCAGGGCCTCACGGGCGGCCTCGACCCGGCTCTGGAGCGCGCCCGCCTCCAGCGAGGCGATCAGTCCGCCCTCGCCCTCAATACGCTGAAACTCGGCCCAGGCGGCGCGGGCCAGTTGGTCGGTCAGGCTTTCGATCGCCCAGGCCCCGCCGGTGGGATCGGCGACTCGGCCGAGGTGCGCCTCGTCCATCAGCACGAACTGCTGAGTCAACGATTGACGCCGCGACAGGGCGTTGGCGCCGCCGAGAGGCCGGGTGAAGGGATCGAGCGTCATGCTGGCGCAGCCTCCCGCCGCCGCCGCGAACCCGGCCGCCGTCTGGCGCAGCAGGTTTGTATAGATGCCGCGCACAGCCAGCATGCGCCGCGAGGCCAGCACATCGATACGTGTGCTGGGCGCCGGATCGATCCCGGCGGCCGCCATCAGCCGCGCCCAGCACAGACGGGCGGCGCGCATCAGGGCGATCCCCTCGATGAACCGCTGGTCGAGGCTCAGGCCCAAGGCGATGCGCGGGGCAGCGTCGGCAGGCGACAGTCCGGCGTCGCCCAAGGCGCGCAAGGCGGCCACGGCCGAGGCCAAACCCGCGCCCAGCATCTGGGCGTTCGACCCGCCGGCCTCGTGCGCGAACCGGCCCGAGGCCAGGAACAGCGAGGCCTTGGGATAGGCGCCGGCGTGACGCGCGGCGGCCTGGGCGGCGGCGTTCAGATGGCCGGTCGCGGCGCCCGGCGTCTGGCCCGACACGGCGAAGGCGGAGATCGGGTCGAGATCGAAGGCCAGCGGCGCGTTCGGCGCGCCCTTGGCCGCCACGGCCAGCCAGTTCGCCGCCTGAGGGCCGATCAGGCCGGCGTCCAGCGCCACCGGCGCGGCGTCCAGCAGCACGCCGTCCAGCAGTCGGTCCAGATCGTCCTGGCCCCCGACGGCGACCCCATCGCAACCCGTAGGATCGAGGCGCAACAGGAGGGAGTGGGCGCCCATGCCCAGCGCCTCCAGCGCCAGGCGATTGGCCTGGGCCGGATCGGGATGATCGACCACGGCCCGCACGTCCCAGGGACGAGCCCGGTCGGCCGCGGGCGCGGCGCGGACGGAGGCGACGCAGGCGAGGTCCTCGGCGCGGTAGAGCGGGCGGCTGTCCACGCCGTCTCCGGTGCGGCCGGTTAGGCTCTCCAGCGGCCGATCCTTCAGCCCCTTCTGCGCCAGTCGCACCCAGGTCTCGATGTCGGGCGCGGCGAAGCCTTCGGCCAGATCGGCGAGGGCGGGCGAGGGGGCGTCTGAGGGCGTCGTCACGCGTCGGGTGATGCGGCGGGGAGGGGCGGGCGTCAAGCCGCGCTC
Source organism: uncultured Brevundimonas sp. (assembly GCA_963977325.1). Taxonomy (GTDB): domain Bacteria; phylum Pseudomonadota; class Alphaproteobacteria; order Caulobacterales; family Caulobacteraceae; genus Brevundimonas. The sequence goes on from CAXBPJ010000114.1 coordinate 4,998, forward strand.
CGGCTGTGGAACGCTCCACTAATCCCCCTTCTGACGACGCTGGACCCAGGCGCGCCGGGCCTTTGCGCAGAGGCAGCGTCGCGATCCGCGCCCCCCTCCCAGACTCCCCCATGCTGACCGTCGACAGAACACGGAGACGGCCATGAGCCTGGATCACACCGCCCGCCTGGGCCTGCCCTATCTGGCCGCCGGCCAGATGCAGAAACACATCACCCTGAACGAGGCCCTGACCCGGCTGGACGCCCTGGTGCAATGCGCCGTGGCCAGTCGGACCCTGGCCGAGCCCCCGGCCGATCCGCCGGATGGGCTGATGCACATCCTGCCCGCCGAAGCCGCGCCCGGCGACTGGAACGACGCGGTGGCTGGCGCCCTGGTTCGGGCCGATGGCGCGCAATGGTTCGCGGTCGAGCGGGCGCCGGGCCTGGTTGCCTGGGTCGCGGATGAAGCCGTGCTGACGATCTGGACAGGGGAGGCTTGGATTGATCTGGGCGGCGGTGGTCTGGGCGAAAGCCTGCCTCTGCTCGGCGTCAACACCACGGCGGACGAGACCAATCGCTTCGCCGCCCGGCTGAACACCGCGCTGTGGACAGCTCTGACCGAGGCGGATGGGGGCACGGGCGACCTGCGCTATGTCATGAACAAGGAGGGCGCGGCTGGCGTCTTGTCGCTGCTGCTGCAGAGCGGCTTCGAGGGCCGGGCCGAACTCGGACTGGTCGGCGATGACGCTCTCAGCC
>CAXBPJ010000115.1:0-5668 GCA_963977325.1 uncultured Brevundimonas sp.
CCGCCGACTGGACGGTGATGATCGTGCGCAAGCTGCAGATCGTGGGCTCGCCCACCCTGGTGATCAACGCCGACTACGGCGCCTCGCCCGTGCCGGTGCCCGATGGCGTCGGCGACCGGGTCGGAGCCCTGCGCCTGATCGACTGAGGGAGAGTCCGCCGTTCCCCTGACCGAGCCGCGCCGTCGCCTGCGGGCCTGGGTGGTCGAAGCCGCTCTGCCCGTGTGGGCCGAGGCCGGGATCGACGCGCGCGGCCGAGCGGTCGAGGCGCTCGATTTCGAGGGTCGTCCGGTCGTTGGCCTGCCGCTTCGGTGCCGCGTTCAGGCGCGTCAGCTCTATGTCCTGTGCGAGGCCCGGCGGCGCGGCTGGCGTCGCGGCGGCGCCCTGGCGCAGCGGGCGTTCCAGACCCTGATCGACGACCACCGCCGTGACGACGGCCTGTGGCGCCGGACAGTCGATGACGATGGCCGCATCGTGGATGACGCGCCCGACCTCTACGATCAGGCCTTCGCCCTCTACGCCCTGTCGGCCGCCCATCGCGAGCTGGGCGAGGCCCGCGCCCGCGACCTCGCGCTGGAGACGCTTCAGGCCATGAGCGGGGCCATGGCGCATCCCGCCGGCGGCTGGGTTGAGGCCATTCCGCCCGTGACGCCGCGCCGCCAGAACCCACACATGCACATGCTGGAGGCCATGCTGGCGTGGAAGGCCCTGGCGCCCGACGTTGTCTTCACGCGCACGGCGGATCGCTGCCTGGATTTGATGCGCACCCGGTTCCGCGTCGACGGGACAGTGCGGGAGTATTTCACCGACGACCTGATCCTCGACCCCCAGCGCGGCGCAGTGGTCGAACCGGGCCATCAGATGGAGTGGGCCTGGCTGCTGCTCGAGGCCGGCGCGCCGCGCGTGGAGGCGACCGAACTGGCCACGGCGGCTATGGCCTGCGGCCTCGGCTCGCAGGGTCTGCTGGTCCGGGAGGTGACGCCCTCGGCTGAACCGATCGACGGCGGCGAGCGGCTGTGGGCCCAGACGGAGGCGGTCCGCGCGCTCGACCGGCTGGGCGATGCCGAGGAGGCGGATCGCCTGCTGACCCGGATGCTCGACACCCACCTGGCCACCGCGACGCCGGGGCTGTGGATCGACAGCTTCGACGCGGAAGGCCGAGCGCTCGACGCGCGCGTGCCAGCGTCCACCCTCTATCACTTGATGACCATGACAACCGCCATCCTGCCCGAGGGGAAGGCGTGAGAGCGGCCGTCTTCCTCGACCGCGATGGGGTGCTGATCGAGGATGTCGGCTATCCGCACCGCGACGAGGACCTGAAGCTGATCCCCGGCGCGGTCGAGGCGGTGCGGCGCTGGAATGCCGCGGGCCTGGCCACCGTGGTCGTGACCAATCAGTCGGGCGTCGCGCGCGGTCTGTTCAGCCTCGAGCGGATGGAGGCATTCAACGCCCTGATGGTCGCGCGGCTGGCGGATGAAGGAGCGCGCATCGACGCCGTCTACGCCTGCCCCTTTCATGCCGAGGCGGTCGATGCGCGCTTCCGCCACCCCGACCACCCCGACCGCAAGCCCAATCCCGGCATGATCCTGAGGGCCGCCCGCGATCTCGGCCTCGATCTCTCTCGGTCCTTTCTGATCGGCGACAAGACCAGCGACCTGGAGGCGGCCCGGCGCGCGGGCGTCGCCGGCCACCTGTTTCCCGACGGCGACCTCGCGGCCTTCGCGGCGACCCTGGCCGCCTAAACCGGGCACACGTCTTCCAGAAAGGCGCGGAAGCGTCGGCGCGCCTCGTCGGCCAGGGCCAGGTCGTGACGCATGGGCGGCGCGCCAGTCGGTTCGTCGAAACTGTGGGTGCCTTCGGCGATCCAGCTCTCGACCTCGGCGCCGCAGCCGCGGATCATCTCGTGCACGCGCTCGGCGTTCCGGACCGTGGTCAGGTGATCCTTGCGCGCGATCACCGCCAGCACCTTCGGGCAGTGGCGCCAGGCCCGCATCCGGTTCCAGGCGCCGATGCCGACATAAGGATAAGCCAGCCAGACGCCCTTGACGCCCTCGAGCGACGCCGCGCTCGGATCGGCCAGGCCCAGACACGATCGCGAGCGGTCGGCGCTCATCGCCTCCATGACGCCCCAGCCACCGTGGCTCCAGCCGGCCAGCACCAGCCGCTCCGGATCGACCAGAGGGTTTTGCGAAAGTCCGTGGATGGTCGCCAGCACGTCCCCGGCGCGCTTGTCGCCATGGAACTGCAGACCGGTGCAGACCGTGGCCATGGCGTACTCCCGGCTCCAGCCGCGCGGCGCGTAACTGTCGACGATGGCCGCGCGCCAGCCCGCCGCCCTTGCCGCCTCGGCATAGAGCGGCAGATGATCGCGCAATCCGCCGCAGCCGTGAAACAGCAGCGCCGTCGGCCGGCGCCGATCGTCATCGGGACCGACCATCGTGGTGTGCGGGGCCAGCCGCGCCCAGCGCTGTTCCAGAGTGTCCATGCGCCGTCCCTTAGCGCGATTCATCATGTCGCTGGACGCCCGGCTCAATCCGGTCTTACCTCCGCTCCGGGAGAGGGAGCCCCTGACATGACCGACACGTCCGCCGCGACACCGAGCCTGGGACGCCGCCTGGAGCTGACGTTGCGCGCCCTGGTGCTGGGCTGCCTGCTGGCCGTCGTCTTCACCGCCGCCAACACCTATCTCGGCCTTTTGGTCGGCCTGACCTTCGCCTCGGCGATCCCGGCGGCGGTCATCTCCATGGCGGCGCTGCGCATCTTCAAGAGCTCGACCATCTGGGAGAATATGACGGTCCAGACCGTCGCCTCGGTCGGCGGCTCGATGAGCGCTATCATCTTCGTCCTGCCGGCCCTGGTCATGGTCGGCTGGTGGACCAGTTTCCCCTTCTGGCAGTCGGTGGCCATCTGCATCCTGGGCGGCGTCCTGGGCGTCACCTTCTCCATTCCGCTGCGCCGCTCGCTGGTGGTCAAGGCGGGCCTGCCCTATCCTGAGGGCGTCGCCGCCGCCGCCGTGCTCAAGGTCGGATCGCGCGGCGCGGCCCAGACCGAGAGCGCCGTCCGCGAGAACAAGAAGGGCCTGGGCATCGTCGTCATCGGCGCCGTGGTTTCGGCCGCCTACGCGCTGGGCTCAGGCGCGCGGGTGTTCGCGGGCGAGGCGGCGACCTTCTTCCGCCTGCCGGCCGCGCTGGGCGGCGGGGCCACGGGGCTGGGCTTCGGCATGCAGTTCGCCCTTCTGGGCGCCGGCCATCTGATCGGTCTGGCGGTGGGCCTGTCCCAGCTGGTCGGACTGATCATCGCCTGGGGTCTGGCCGTGCCGATCATGACGGCGATCCAGGCCACCCCCGGCGCGGCCGAGGAGGCGGCGGTCGGCGTCTGGGCCGAACAGGTGCGCTTCATGGGCGCGGGCGTCATCGGCGTCGCCGCCATCTGGACCCTGCTCAAGATGGCGGGCCCGCTGATCGGCGGCCTGACCTCCGCCTTGGCGGCCAACGCCCGACGCGCCTCGGGCGAGACGCTGGAGCGCACCGAACAGGACATCCCGATCAATCTGGTCGGTATCATCTCCCTGGCCTGTCTGGTCGGGATCGCCGTGCTGCTGGCGGTGTTCGCCCAGGGCACGGTCCTGGCCGGATCGACGGCGCTGCTTGTCGTGGGCGGGCTGATCTATGTCGCCGTCATCGGCTTCATGGTCGCGGCCATCTGCGGCTACATGGCCGGCCTGCTCGGCTCCTCGAACAGCCCGGTGTCGGGCGTCGGCATCCTGGCCATCATCATCGCGTCGCTTTTGATGCTGGGGGTCATGTCGATCGCGGGCGTGCCCGCCGACCCCTCGATCATCGCCTACGCCCTGATGGTCACCGCCGTGGTCTTCGCTGTCGCCATCATCGCCAACGACAATCTACAGGACCTCAAGACCGGCCAGTTGGTCGAGGCCACGCCGTGGCGCCAGCAGACCGCCCTGATCGTCGGCGTGGTCGCCGGGGCCATCGTCATTCCCTTCGTGCTGGATCTGCTGAACCAGGCCTATGGATTCGTCGGCGGCCCGGCCCCGACAGTGGAGGGCACAGAGCCCCTGCCCGCGCCCCAGGCGACCCTGATCTCGGCCCTGGCGCGCGGCGTCATCGGCGGCGACCTGCGCTGGGACCTGATCGGCATCGGCGCCCTGATCGGTGTCGCCATCATTGTCGCCGATGTGGCGCTGAGAGGCGCGACCAAGGACCGGATCAAGCTGCACGCCCTGGCGGTCGGCATCGGCGTCTATCTGCCGGCGGCGGTCACCACCATGCTGGTCATCGGCGCGGTGGCCGGCTGGGCCTATGAGCGCTGGGTGTCCAGGACCGCCTTCGCCGATGTCGGCAAGCGCATGGGCGTGCTGCTGGCATCAGGCCTGATCGTCGGCGAGAGCCTGTTCGGCGTCTTCACCGCCGCCGTGGTGGTCGGCACCGAGAACGGCTCGCCCTTCGCCCTGATCCCCGAGGGAGCGGTCTGGCCCGCCATGATCGTCGGCGTCATCGCCTTCGCCGCCCTGGCCTTCGGTCTCTACGCCTTCACCCGCAAACGCGCGTCGGAGGTTTAGACCCCCGCGTACCATTCATAGCCGCGATCTTCCCAATAGCCGCCCTTGCCGCGGCCGATGTGGGCGAAGCTTTCGACGGCCTCGATGCGCTTGACGTACTTGGCCATCTTGTAGCCGAGCTGGCGCTCGAGCCTCAGGCGAATCGGGGCGCCATGCTTGATGGGCAGCACCTCGTCGTTCATCTCGTAGGCGAGGATGGTCTGCTCGTGGAAGGCGTCCACCAGATCAATCGAGGTGTAGTAGCGCTCGCCGTCCTCGGTCTGGCTCAGGGCGTCGAAACAGTGGAACACCAGATATTTGGCGTCCGGCCGCAGCCGCGCCTGGCGCAGGATGTGCGACAGCCGCGCGCCCTTCCACTTGCCGATCGAGGTCCAGCCCTCGACGCAGTCGTGCTTGGTGATCTGGGTTCGGGACGGCATCCTTCGCAGTTCGGCTAGGGACAGCGCCAAGGGCCGCTCAACCAGGCCGTCGACGATCAGGCGATAGTCGCGAAAGTTATTGGCCTTCAGCGCCACGTACTCCGCCGCCGCCGGATCGACGGAGCCGTTGGCGCGGAAATCCTTGGAAATGTCCTTCTCTTCGTATTCCGGAGCCAGCGCCTGACGCGCCAGCGCGCGCTGCGAGCGTTTGGTCGCCTTCTCGGCCGTGGCCAGGGTGCACTGGACCTGTTCGTTGCGGGCCAGGCTGTCGCACGAGCCCAGCAGGGGCAGGGCGGCCAGCCCTCCGGCCCCAAGCAGCAGACGGCGACGGTCAGGGTTCGGCACGGTCGTCTCCCTGCACGCGGATGCGGTACCAGCCGGTGATCATGGCGCGCATGGTGTTTAGCGGCCCCGACAGCAGCACCACCAGCACATGGATGAGGCTGAACAGGACAATCCCCGCCGCCGCCAGGAAATGCAGGGTCCGCGCCGACTGTCGCCCGCCGACGATCTCGATCATCCAGGGCGCGCCGGCGTTCATGGCGGGCGACATGCCCAGACCCGTGAACAGCATCAGCGGCAGCAGGATCAGCAGAACCACCAGATAGGTCAGCTTCTGGAGCACGTTGTAATGCCGGGCCGCCTCGCCCTCGGGGAAGCGCAGTCGCGCATG
>CAXBPJ010000116.1:0-5665 GCA_963977325.1 uncultured Brevundimonas sp.
CCCGCCGTGACATCCATGATGACCGCACCCTCGAGATCCTCATCCAGGCCTGCCGCGGCGGCGGCGCCGGTTGGCAACGGCCCAATGGTGACGCCGACATAGCCACGCTCTATCGACTCGCCGCGCATCAGCGTGTCGGTCACCTGCTTGGCCACGGCGGCCGGGATTGCGAAACCGATGCCAACCGAGCCGCCGGTGGGCGAGAAGATCGCCGTATTCACGCCGATCACGCGACCATAGATATCGAAGGTCGGGCCGCCCGAATTGCCCCGGTTAATCGCGGCGTCGATCTGGATGAAGTCGTTGTAGGCCGACGCCTGTCCGATCTCGCGCGACTTTGCTGAGACGATGCCGGCGGTGGCTGTTCCGCCCAGGGAGAAGGGATTGCCTACGGCCACCACCCAATCGCCGACGCGCGGCTCGGCCGAGTCCTCGAAGCTGACGAAGGGGAAGCTGCCGCCCTCGACCTTGAGCACGGCCAGGTCTGTGGCCGGATCGCGACCCACGATCTCGGCTTTGAATTCGCGCTCGTCGGTCAGACGAACGGTGATTTCTTCGGCGTTCTCGACCACATGGTTGTTGGTGACGATGAAGCCGTCGGCGGAGATGAAGAAGCCCGAGCCGGATCCGGCGCCCTCGATTCCTTCATCCTCGCCCTCTCCCTCGCCCTCTTCGCCCTGCGGGGGCGTCTGGGGCAGTTGGTTGAAGGGGAAGGGCAGGAAGCGCTCGAGCCCGCCCATGCCGCCTCCGGGCAGTTGGGAGCGCGGGATGCGCGTCTTGACGTCGATCTGGACGACGGCGGGGGCGACCTGGTCGAAGATGTCGGCGAAGCTGAGGGGGGCGCCGGGCGGCGGCGCGAAGGCCATGCCGGCCACGCCGGAGGTCGGGATCAGCTGGCCCGCGCGGGCGGCGGGGCGATCCTGGGCGACGGCGCCCGGCCACTCGATGACGCCGCCGGCGGTGGCCGCGGCCGCGAAGCCCAGGCCGACGACGGCCCCGAGCATGAACTCCTTACGCTTCAGCATGGTCATCCTTGATCAGCTTCGGACCGGCGCGTTCCCGATCATTCGGGGCTCCAGGCCGGGTCGAGATATAGAGGCATGGCGGGGGAAGCCAAGCCGCGCAACTTAAGCTTCGGAAAGGTCAGCGCCCGGGATGCGGCGAGGTTGCGACCGAACGGCGCCATCGGATGAGGCGCGTCGTCGCGGGCGTCACTCGACCACGCTGAACCGGCGGCTGTCGAAGACCCTAAGCACCTGGGCGAGGTCGCGACCCCGCTTGAGAATTTGTCCGGCCGGTCCGATGACCGCCCAGGCGCCCTGGCGGTGGGCCAGGGCCGGGCGCTTCTCGATGCGATAGGCGGGCGCGTCGCCGTGGCGACGGAAGACGGCGAACTCGGCCCAGTCGGCGTGGCCCAGGATCGAATAGTCGCGCCATTCGCCGGCCGCCACCATCCGCCCATAGACCCTGAGGATCGGAACCAGTTCGCGCCGGTCGAAGAACACCGGCTCCTGGGGTCCGGACCGTCCCTGCGACTCAGGATTCTCGAGGCTCATGGGAGGAGAGTTAGGCGCCTTCAGCGAAAAGGCCAGCGCCGCCGTCGCCGGCGTGTCCGCCGAATTCGCCTGAGTCACGAAAAGGCCCCGTTTCGGTCCTTTCGGCGCCCGCATGGGGATCGACAAGGCCAGTGTCGACCGGCCGGGAAGCTTGAGGTCCCGGATCCTGAACAGCCCCCCCAGCCCCCCGTGGCTTTGAGGTTTCCGGCCAGTCGACGATCCCCTCCCAAGTGAAGCGCCCGCCCGACCCTCCCTCCCCCTCCCTGGTCAGGCGGGCGTTTTGCTGTCGGGCGCAGGTTCGGGCGGGGGCGGCGCCGATCGGGCGCCGGCCGGATCGGGCGCGGCTTCGGGGCCGCCGCCGGCGATGGCGAGGGTCTCGATCGCCTCTCCCCGCATCACCTCGATTTCCGCCCCGGCCGCGCCGTCGCCGAGCGTCGCCGCCAGGGTGGCGAGATCGCCGGGCGCCCGACCGTTGACGGCGCGGATCACGTCGCCGGCGGTCAGACCCGCCGTGGCCGCGTTCGATCCGCCCGCCACCGAGGCGACGGTCACCGCGCCGTCTGCGTCCGTTCTCAGCCGCGCGCCCCAGGCCAGCAGCGCCTCGCGGCCCAGCATGACGGCCGGCATGGTCTGGGGCTCGATCGCCAGGGTCCCGCGCTGTTCCTCGCCGTCACGCAGATAGACCAGCGGCAGGCTGTCGCCCGGCGAGGCGACGCCCACGGCCGCCAGGAAGGAACCCGCGTTGGCGACCGGCCGGTTGCGGACCCGCGTCAGGACATCGCCGCGCCGCAGCCCCGCGCGCTCGCCTGACGAGCCCGGCTGCACGTCCTCGACCACGGCGCCGCGCGCCAGGGCGAGGTCCAGGGTCTTGGCTCGGGCCGGATTGAGCGAGGCCACCGTCACCCCGGTGCGCCCGCGAACCACCTCGCCGGTGTCGCGCAGCTGGGCCACCACCACGGCCATGATATTGGTCGGCACGGCGAAGGCGATGCCGTCGTTGCCGCCGCCCAATCCGCCCGACAGGATCGAGGTGTTGATGCCGATCAGCCGCCCCCGGCTGTCCAACAGCGGCCCGCCGGAATTGCCGGAATTCACCGCCGCGTCGGTCTGGATATAGTCCTCGACCGCATCCCCCAGACCGGAACGGCCCAGGCCGGAGATGACCCCCATGGTCACGGTCTGATCAAGGCCCAGCGGGTAGCCGACGGCGAAGGCCAGGTCGCCGGTCTTCAGGGTGTCGGAATCGACCACCGGCACCTGCTTAAGGCCGGACGCCTCGATCTGCAGCACGGCCAGATCGGTGGCCTTGTCGGCGCCCAGCAGTTTGGCGTCCAGCGAACGGCCGTCGGGCAGGTCGACGCGAAAGCTCTGGCCGCGATCGACGACGTGATGGTTGGTGACGATGATCCCCCGCGCCGCGTCGATGATGACGCCTGATCCGCCGGTGATCTCGCGCGCCTCGGTGTCGTCCGAACTTGGCCCGGCCGAGCGGCCCAGGGTCGCGACCGACACCACGGCCGGCAGGGCGTCCTCGAGATTGCCGGCGAAGCTGAGCACGCCGCGCGAGGCGTCAGTGGGGATTTGAGCCAGGGACGGAGACGCGGCGGCCAACGCCGCCAAGGTCGCGAGCAAGGTCGGCAGTCTGCGGTGGGTCATCGGCGCTCCAGGGACGAGCGATGACGGTAGCGCGGGAAATCGCGGCTGACGACGAACTTTCGGCGGATGGGACACCTGAACCTCCGGCGGGGGCGCGCGTTCGGGCCGCACGGGCCTTCCCCGAGGCTTCCGCATCAGGATCGATCATGCCATTTCGTGTACCCACCGTCGCCGCTCTCGGCGCCGTCCTCGCCGCCCTGGGCGCCTGCGCCACGCCGCCCGCGGCGCAGTCGGGCTTTCTGTCGACCTATTCCGCCCTGACGCCCGAACCCGCGACCCTGGCCTCCATCCGCCAGAACCGCGACGAGGCGACCCTGGCCAATGTCGAGCGGCTGGCGCTGGAGCCGGCCGTCTTCGTCGGCGGCGCCGAGGCGGGTCTGAGCGCCGAGGAGGCCGGCTGGGTGCTGGCCGAGGTCGATCGCCAGGTCTGCTACGAACTCAGCGAGCGATTCACCGTGCTGGAGCCCGGCCAGCCGGGCGCCCAAGCCGAAGTGCGGGCCGCGGTGACCGGCCTCAGCCTGACCAATCCGGCGGGTTCGGGCCTGTCGGCGGTGGCCAACTGGTTCATCCCGGGGCCGATTGGCGTGCGGGCCCCCGGCTCGACCGGTGGGTTGGCGGCCGAGGCGGAACTGGTGCTGGTCCCCGATGGTCGGCAGGTGGCCGCCATCACCTGGGCCCGGAACGCCAAGGTGGTCGGCATCGACACCCCGTCCCTGTCGCGCCTGGGCGACGCGCTGCAGCTGGCTGAGCCGCTGGGCGACGCTGTCGGCGACGCCTTCGCCCCCATGGGTCGGGAGGTCAGGGAGATCGCCGATCCAGACCCCTGCGCCCGCTTCGGCCCGCGCACCCGGCCGGCGGGCTTCGTCGCCCGCATGGCCACCGGCCTCTACGATCCAGGCATGAGCGCCGCGCCGCGCAAGACCACACCCGAAGAGTGAGCGCGACTTGCGATGACGGGCGGTCGGGTCTAGACGCGCGCCAGCCCTTTCGCATCGCACCACAGCGCCGATCGCGCCGCGTTTCACGGGATCCTTCGGGGCCTCAAGCAGCGCGAAAGCGCGTTAGGCCCACTCAATTCGGCCTCAAGTAGCGCGAACGCGCGATAGGCCTCTTAGAAAGAAGGACTCTCCCATGGCTCGCGCGAAGATCGCCCTCATCGGCGCCGGCATGATCGGCGGCACCCTGGCCCACGTCGCGGCGCGCGAGGCGCTGGGCGACGTCATCCTGTTCGACATCGCCGAGGGCACGCCCCAGGGCAAGGCGTTGGACATCGCCGAGGCGACCTCGGTGTTCGGCCAGGATGTGGCCCTGAAGGGCGCCAATGACTATGCCGACATCGCCGGCGCCGACGTCTGCATCGTCACCGCCGGCGTGCCGCGCAAGCCCGGCATGAGCCGCGACGACCTGGTGTCGATCAACCTCAAGGTCATGAAGGCCGTGGGCGAGGGCATCAAGGCGCACGCGCCGAACGCCTTCGTCATCTGCATCACCAACCCGCTGGATGCGATGGTCTGGGCGCTGCAGAAGTTCTCCGGCCTGCCGCACGAGAAGGTCATCGGCATGGCCGGCGTGCTGGATTCGGCGCGCTTCGCCTATTTCCTGGCCGAGAAGACCGGCGTGTCGGTGCAGGACATCCACGCCTGGACCCTGGGCGGTCACGGTGACGACATGGTGCCGATGGTGCGCCATTCGACCATCGGCGGTCTGCCGCTGCCCGACGCCGTCGCGGCGGGGCTGCTGTCGCAGGCCGATCTGGACGCCATCGTCGACCGCACCCGCAAGGGCGGCGGCGAGATCGTGGCCCTGCTCAAGACCGGCTCGGCCTTCTACGCCCCGGCCGAGAGCGCTATCGCCATGGCCAAGTCCTATCTGCTGGATCAGAAGCGCGTCCTGCCCTGCGCCGTGTGGCTGTCGGGTGAATACGGCCTGTCAGACCTCTATGTCGGCGTGCCTGCCCTGATCGGCGCCGGCGGCGCGGAGAAGGTCATCGAATTCACCACCAACGACGACGAGAAGGCGATGTTCGCCAAGTCGGTCGAGTCGGTGAAGGGCCTGATCCAGGCTTGCAAGGACATCGAGCCGGCGCTGGCTTAGGACCAGTCGATACTCCGCCTCCATCGGCCGCGTCAGAAGCTGATCCTGTCGGCTCACGTTTCATTTGACCTTGTCATCCCGGACACCGCGCAGCGGTGAGCCGGGACGAGCGGCGCAAGGGCAAGCCTTGTCCCGGATAGTCGCTGGCGCGACTTCCGGGATGACAAGCAAAGTGGCGCTAGGCGTTCCATGGAAATGAACAATCGGCTGAAGGTCGGCTGAAGGTCGATTGAACCCGCCTAACCCTCGCTCGGCGGCCAGGAGGCGCTGGCCATTTCCCTCAGGCGGCTGGCGGTGCGTTCGAACTCGAAGGCGCCGGTTCCTGACGGATACAGCGCCTCCGGCTCGGCGGCGGCCAG
>CAXBPJ010000117.1:0-5645 GCA_963977325.1 uncultured Brevundimonas sp.
CCGCCGCCATGGCCCAAGGTTCGCCGGGTCAGGCCCTGGCGCTCGCCGGCGCGGCGGCGTCCGAGCTGGACCAGCTGGCGCGGCGCTGGGTGACCGAAGGGCCGCGCGACACGGCCGAAACCGTCGGCTTGGCCGACAGCTTCCGCAAGGGCGACGGCGCCCAGCGCTTCGAGATGCTGTTCGACCGGCTGCGCGCCGCCACGCGCGAACAGGCCGTGGCGGCGGGGCAGGGGGGTGTGCGCTGGGCCGAGCTGTGGTCGCGCCTGGGCGAGATCCCCGATCAGGTCGCGGGGCTGAACCTGGACCGGGCGGAGGCCCTGGCCGTGGCCGTGAGCGAGATCGATCGGACCCGGCGCCTGTCGAGCGGGGCCGCCGGCTGATGCTGATCGACAGCCACGTCAACCTGCACGCGCCCCAGTTCGACGAGGACCGTGGCGACGTTATCGCCCGCGCCCGCGAGGCGGGGGTCGGCTTGATGGTTGAGATTTCGGACCGGCTATCGACCTTCGAGGCCACCCACGCCCTGGCCATGACCCATCCGGACATCTGGTGCACGGTCGGCGTCCATCCCCACGAGGCGCGGCATTACGCCGAGCTGACGCCGGGGCGTCTGGTTGACCTGGCCGCGCGGCCCCGCGTGGTCGGTATCGGCGAGTGCGGTCTGGACTTCCACTATGACCTCAGCCCGCGGGAGACCCAGGCCCAGGTGTTTCGGGCTCACATCCACGCGGCGCGCGCCACAGGTCTGCCCCTGGTGGTGCACACCCGCGAAGCGGACGACGCAATGGCCGCCATCCTGCGCGAGGAGACGGCGGACGGCGCCTTTCGCTTCCTGATGCACTGCTACACATCGGGATCACAACTCGCTCAAATCGCCACGGAACTGGGGGGGTGGTTCTCCGTATCGGGGATCGCCACCTTCAAGGCGGCCGAGACCGTGCGCGACCGCATCCGCGCCATGCCGGCGGAGCGGATCATCGTCGAGACCGACTGCCCCTACCTGGCCCCCGCGCCGCATCGGGGGCGCCGCAACGAGCCGGCCTATATCGGGCACGTGCTCGACAAGCTCGCCGACATCCGGGGCTGGAGCCGCGACGAGGCCGAGCACCTTACCACCGAGGCCTTCTTCGCCCTGTTCGATCGCATCCCGAGGCCTAGGTGACGGCCGATCTGGAGGTCACCATCCTGGGCTGCGGATCCTCGGGCGGGGTTCCGCGCGGCGACGGCGACTGGGGCGCCTGCGATCCGGGCGAGGCGAAGAACCGGCGCACCCGTTGCTCGCTGTTGGCGCGACGCCGGGGGTCGGGGGGCGAGACGGCCGTGCTGATCGACACCTCGCCTGATTTGAGGGCCCAGCTGCTGGCCGCCGAGGCCCGACGGATCGACGCGGTGCTCTACACCCACGACCACGCCGACCAGACCCATGGCGTCGACGATCTGCGCGTCTTCGCCCTGAGGCGGGGCGGCAAGATTCCGTGCTGGATGGACGCCGCCACGCGCGCGGCCCTGACTCGCCGGTTCGACTACATTTTCGAGCCGAAGCTCGGCTATCCGGCCATCTGCGAGGCGATCGACGTGCCGTCGTTCGGCGAGCCGGCCGAGGTGAGCGGCCCCGGCGGCCGCATTCCGGTGATGACCTTCGACCAGACCCACGGACCGATCCGCGCCGTGGGCTATCGTCTGGGAAACGTCAGCTATTCCAGCGACGTCTCCGACATCGATGACGCGGCGCTCGAGATCGTGCGCGGGTCCGCGGTGTGGATCGTCGACGCGTTGCGCTGGACTCCGCACCCGACCCACGCCCATGTCGACAAGGCGCTCGACTGGATCGAACGGGCCCAGGTGGGTCGAGCCGTCCTGACCAATCTCCACATCGATCTGGACTACGCCGAACTCAAGTCCAGATTGCCGGCCGGCGTGGAGCCGGCCTACGACGGCATGACGTTCGCCGTATCGTGCCCGCAGGATGATTTCGCATAATATATCTTAGGCGATAACGCACCGAGGCGCGTCATCCTCCACACCACTTCTGGAGACAATCCATGGCGGGGCTCAAGGACAAGCGCGGTTTCATCGACAAGGATCGGCTGGACCTGTCCGAGCGCAAGGCGGTGGAATACTGGATGAAGCGCTGGGGCGTCAGCCGCGACCAGATCACCGCGGCCCACCGCAAGGTGGGTCGACTGACCAAGGACATCGCCGCGGAGTTGGGCAAGAGGCGCTGAGCGCCTCGCCTACTACTCCGCCGCCTCGGCGCGCTCGTTGACGAGCACCGGCGCGCCATAGCCCAGCGCCTCCAACCGCGCCGCCTGGGTCGCGGCGTCCCCGACCACCACATAGGTCATGGCGTCGGTGCGGATCAGCTCATCCGCAAGGTCCTGGATGCGCTCGACGGTCATGACCTCGGTGATCGCCGCCTCGCGCGCCACATAGTCGCGTGGCAGGCCATAGTCGCCGATGTTGGCCAGCAGCCCCAGCTTGGCCCCGGCCGTCTCGAAGGACCGCGCCCGGCTCTTGGTCATATAGCTCTTGGTGACGTCCAGGTCCTCGGCCGTGAAGGTCGCGCCGTAATCACGGGCGATGTCGCGCACGAGGGTCGCGGCCTCCAGCGTCACATTGGCCCGCACCGGGCTGGATATGCTGAAGCCGCCGAAGTCGTCGCCCCCGACGAAGCCCGAGCGGATGCCATAGGTATAGCCCTGCCCCTCGCGTAGCTGTTGCGTCAAGCGCGAGGCAAAGCCGCCGCCGCCCAGCCGATAGTTCATCATGGTGGCGGGATAGAAGTCGGGATCCGCGCGCGTCAGGGCCGGATAGCCGAACATCAGCACAGACTGGCTGGCCCCCGGCACGTCATAGAAGAACACGCGCGACGCCTCCGGCGCCGCCGGACGGGGCCACTCCGGAACCTCGACCTGGCGCGCCTCCCAGCGCGCGCCCAGGCCCTGCAGCGCCGCCGTGACCGTGGCCTGATCGACATCGCCGACCACCCTGACCCGGGCGATGTTCGGCGCCAGGTTGGCATTCATGTATCGCTTGAGGTCGTCCATGGTCAGGCTGGCCACCGAGGCCTCCGTGCCCAGGGCGCTGTCGGCCAAGATATGGTCCTCGCCATAGGTCACCAGGTCGAACACGCGCGCGGCCCGCAGCATCGGCACGGCGCCCTGGCTCTGGATGGCCGAGGTCGTCGCCGCCTTGGCCAAGGCCAGCTCCGTCTCGTCCCATCGCGGCTCAAGCAACACCTCCTCGACCAGGGCCATCGTCGGCGCGAAATTCCGCGCCAGCGTCCGGCCGGAGATCACGAACCGCTCGTCCTCGGCGCGGATGTTGAGGGTCGCGCCCAGCGACTTCAGCGCGTTCTCCAGCTCGGCCGGCGTCTTGTCGGCCGTGCCCCGATCCATCAGCTGAGCCAGCAGATTGGCCGCGCCCGGCCGCCGGGGATCGTCGAACAGCCGGCCGCCGTCGATGGTGATCTCGAAACTGGCCAGGGGGACCTCGTCGTCCTGGATGCCCATGACGGTCAGGCCGTTCGGCAAGCTGGCGTTCCAGATCGCCGGAACGTCGACGACGGGCGTGGGGCCGGACGGCGGCTCCTGGGTGCGGTCGAAGCGGGAGGGCGTGCGGGCGACCTGGGCCCGCCGCCGGATCGACCGCGGCCTCCGCGCCCTGGACGATCGGCTCGATCACCACCTCGGCCTGGGTCGAGCCCTCAAGCGCCAGTTCAAGCCGACCCTCGGGCACGAAGCTGGTGGCCACATGAGGGCGATCCTTGATGTAGGTCTCATAGACCCGCATCACGTCATCGGCGGTCACCGCCCTCAGGGCCGCCAATTCCTGGTCGGCCGTGCCCCCGAACAGGTCGTAGCGGGCCAGGCTCGACGCCTTCTGCAGCACGCTGCCCAGCCGACCGT
Organism: uncultured Brevundimonas sp.; assembly: GCA_963977325.1. Taxonomy (GTDB): domain Bacteria; phylum Pseudomonadota; class Alphaproteobacteria; order Caulobacterales; family Caulobacteraceae; genus Brevundimonas. Next base: position 3,909 of record CAXBPJ010000117.1, read on the forward strand.
AGAAGTTCGCCTCCTGCATGGTCTTGATCCGCGCCAGGGCCTGGGCATCGACGCCGTCGCGCTCGAACCGGGCGAAACCGGCGTGCAGGGCGGCGCGCACCGTGTCCAGGTCGGTCCCCTCGAATCCGCGCACCACGACATAGGTCTCGCCGGCCAAGCGGCCGTTATCGGAATAGGCGGTGACCTCGTCGGTCAGCTTCTCCTCATCGACCAGCACGGCGGTCAGGGGCGATTCCTTGCCGTCGGTCAGCAACTCCTGCAGCACGTCCAGCGCCTGTTCGTCCGGATGCATCCGGGGCACGGTCGGCCACACCAAGGTCAGTTCGGGCAACTGGGCGAACTGGTCCTCGTGGTACAGGCTTATGGTGTCCGACAGTTGGGCCGGCCGGGGCTCAGGCTCGGCGATCGAAGCGCCGGCCGGAATCTCGCCGAAATACTTCTCGACCCAGGCCCGCGCCTGGGCCGGGCGTGTAGTGCTGGCGATAGAAGCCGCGCACGTCGTCCAGCGTCGCCGCGTCCAGGTCGGCCAGCGAGCCGATCACCGACCAGCTGTAGGGATGGTCGGCCGGATACAGGGCGCCGGGGATCACCGTGTGGGTGTGGCCATAGGGCTGGGTGTCGACCGACTGGCGCTTTTCGTTCTTCACCACCTGTTTCTCTTTGGCGAGAACGGGTTCAGTCACGGTATTGATAAAATACCCCAGCTTGTCGGCCTCGGCCCAGATCATCTTCTCCAGGGCGTCGTTCGGCACGGTCTGGAGGTAGTCGGTGATGTCGCGGCTGGTCGAACCGTTGGCGCCGGAGCCGCCGATGCGCGCGCTCATGGCGTCCAGCCCACCGGGGCCCAGGTTCTCGGAGTTCAGGAAGAACAGGTGCTCGAACAGGTGGGCGAAGCCGGTTCGCCCCGGCAGTTCGCTGGCCGAACCGACATGGGCGGCCAGGACCACGGCGACCACGGGGTCGGACCGATCGATGTGGAACACCACCTTCAGGCCGTTCTCCAGCCGGAATTCCTCGATCGGCATCAGGGAATTGGCCGTTGACGCCGCCGACACGGCCGGCTGAACGCCCTCCCCCGCCTGGGCCAGGGACGGGCCGGCGGTCGACATCAGGGCGACGGCCGACAGACCGGCCAGCAGCGTGGATTTCAGGCGCATGGATCACTTCCCCTTAAGGCGGCGCACGCTAGCGACGCGCGGCGCGAGGGAAAAGCCGATTGCGCCCGTCCCGGCGTTAACTTTCGTCCATGCGCAGGCAGATGCAGGCCAACCCGGCCGCAAAGACGCTTCTCTCGCCCCGGCGAATGCCGGGGCCCAGATTGTAGGACCCGGTCTTTGTGATTTGCCGTTCTCGAACGTCGCGCGCGGCGTCTTGTGATCTGGACCCCGGCATTCGCCGGGGAGACGAGTTTGGTGTCTCTCGGCTCAGCCCTGCCCCAGGATATCCTCGGGCGTCTCGATCACCTGAAGCTGGCGCTCGACCCAGTAGGAGTCGATGTGGATGGCCGTCCGGGCCGCGTTGTTCTTGACCGGCTTCAGCTCGGCGATCATCCGCACGTGATCCAGGTTCACCCAGTGAACCCGTCCGGACTGATCGGTGACCCGCGCGAACCGGCTCATATGTGGATCACCCGCCCATAGGCGTCGAGCGCGGCCTCGTGCATGGCCTCGGACATGGTCGGGTGCGGATAGACGATGCCGTGGATGTCCTCCTCGGTCGCCTCCATGGTCATGGCGG
>CAXBPJ010000118.1:0-5639 GCA_963977325.1 uncultured Brevundimonas sp.
CCGCGCCGCCCGCGCCGTGGTTGCGCCCGAGCCCGGCCTGCTGGAAGAGCCCCGACCCCCGTCTCAGCGCCAGACGTAGGTTGCGGCGCTGCGGGGCGGCAGTTCGGCGGCGGCCCGTCGATCGCCCTCGGCGATGTCGAACTGGACCGGCTCAGCGCCCTCGTTCAGGACGATCAGCACCCGCGACCCGTCCGGATTGACGAAGGCGACCCCGTCCAGACCTTCTGGCTCCAGCGAGGCGATGCGCACGGCGCCGGGCATGACGAACCGGCTGGCGTGGCCGAAGGTGTAATATTCCTGGTTTCGGGTCACCTCGCCCGTCCGGCTGTCGATGGTGACGATGCCCCGGCAGTCGCCACAGCCGCCGGCGTGGGGGCCATAGTTTTCGTCCAGCGCCAGGTTCCACATCAGCACCCCGCGCGCCCAGTTCTCGACCGAGCCAATGATCAGGGTCTTCATCGTCCAGACGAAGCTGTCGCCGAAGTCCGGGGCCCATTCGCCGCCCGAGCATTCGGTGAAGAAGACGTCCTTGTCCGGGTGGGCGTCACGAACCGTCGACTGAGCCCCCACCTCGCCGCCGTAGCAGTGCCAGGCCACGCCCGAGACGAATTCGCGCGCCACCGGGTCGGCGAGGACGGTCAGGGGCTGCTCGGGCTGATCCCAGTTGTGATCCCAGTCGAGGATTTGCGTCTCAATCCCGGCGGCGCGCAGTTCGGGGCCCAGATGCCGTCCAATGAACCGCGCGCGATCAGCGGGCGGCCAGCGCATGCCAGGATAGGAGTCGGGCTCGAAGTCCGGTTCGTTCTGGATGCTGAGGTAGTCGGTGGGCACGCCGTGGTCGGCCGCGGAGCGGATGTAGAGCCGCCAGTAGTCGGCGTAGGTCGGATAGTGCTCAGGCTTCAGCTGGCCGGTGATCAGGGAGTCGCTTGTCTTCATCCAGCCCGGCGCGCTCCACGGCGAGGCCATGACCTTCAGATCGGGATTGATGGTCAGGGCGGCGCGGACCGTCGGAAAGACATACTCCTCCATGCGAGCGGTGGAGAAATCCTTCAGCGCGGGGTCCGGCGTGTCGGCTAGGCTGTAATGATCCAGCGAGAAATCGGAGGCGCCGACCGTGACCCTGGTGAAGCTGAAACCCAAGCCCTGCCCGTCACGACCGAACAACTCCTTGAGCAGGGCCTCGCGGGCGGATGGCGTCAGGCGGGTCTGGATGAGATGGGCCGAGGCGTCGGTCACCGAGGCGCCGAAGCCGACCATGATCTGAAACCGCTGTGTCGGGTCGACGGTGACGGTCGGCCTCTTCTCGGGGCGGACCTCGAACGCCAAGGGGCTCGATGCTGTCAACAGGGCGCTGCGGTCGCCCGAGGTGATCCAGGCGTCCGCCGAAGGGCCGGAAAGCTCCGCCACGGTCGCGCACCCCGCTGCGCCCAGCGCCAGAAGCGCCGCTGTGACGCCTCGCACGCCTATGTGACCCAAATGCCCCATCATCGCCTCCCCTCATGACCGCCCCTCTGATTGGAAGCGCTTCCAACACTCGGCCCGGTCACGCCCGATGAGTCAAGGTGCGGCCCGGGTTGAATCGCGCACCACCACCTGATGCGGGAGGCTCGAAAACCGCCAGGGCGCGTCACGCGAGGCGCCGCTGATCCGCCCCGCCAGGGCGCGGACGGCCGCCTGCCCCATGTCTTTGAGCGGCTGGTGGACGTTGGACAGGGGGGGCCAGACGATCTCGGACACCGGCGTGTCATCGAACCCGGTGATCGAGACCTGTCCGGGAATATCGAGACCCAGGGCGTGGGCCGAGGACAGTGCGCCGGCCGCCATGTCGTCGTTGGCGCAGATCAGGGCGGTCGGCGCCGAAGCCCGCTCCAGCATCCGCCGAGCCTGCTCGATCCCGGAGCGGAAGGTGAAATCCCCACGCGCGACCTGAACGGAGTCCGCCGGGAGCCCGGCCTCCCCCAGCGCCCGCATCAAGCCGTCGAACCGCTGCTCGGCCGACAGGTGGCCCGCGATGCCGCTGATGAAACCGAACCGCCGATGGCCGAGCCGGATCAGATGGCGCGCGATGTCGTGACCGCCGGCCTCGTCGTCGATGCCGACCCCATCGGCCAGATTGCGTCCCGCTCCGCCGGGCGAAATCAGGGCGACGTGGCCGCCCTCGAGACGGATGTCTTCGATCAGGGAGGCGTCGTCGGCGAACGGGGGGGTCAGGATCACCCCCTGACAGCGCTGAACGCTCATCACCTCCAGCACCCTGCGACGGCGATCGGGCGCATCCTGAGGCACGGGGCGAGCCATCAGCTGAAAGCCCAGCGCCAGGCATTCGCGCAGGGCGCCCAGCTCCAGCGCCGAGGCGTAAAAGGAGTTGGGCTGGGCCTCCAGATCCGACGCCAGGATCAGGGCCAGCGTCCGGCTCTGCCCGCCAGCCAGGGATCGGGCCTGCGGATTGACGCGATAATTGAGGGCGCGGACCGCCTCCCAGACGCGTTCACGAACCTCCTCCCGCACGTTCGGACCGCCGTTCAAAACTCGCGACACCGTGGTTCGCGCTACGCCAGACTGGCGCGCGACATCGTCGATGGTGGGTCTTCTGGCGGTCAATCGAAGCCTCTTGGGAGCGCTTTCCCACGATGGAGAGCCCGCGTGCGCGACGCAAGCATCCTCAACCGCACCGAGACGTCGCGCCCCCGCGAAACCGACATCGCGGCCGAGCGTTCCTCGCAGAAGCTTCACCGCAATTTCGGAGATCGTCATGTCGATCCGCGCCCTCACCCTCGCCGCCGTCGCCGCCTTCAGTCTGGCCGCCTGTTCCGAAGCCGAGCAGGATGAGGCGTCGGCCGAAACCGCCCAGGCCGGCGAGGCGGTCGAACAGAGCGCCGGCGCCGCCGCCGACGAGGTGGGTGACGCCGCGGCCGTGGCGGGTGACGCCCTCGCCGAGGAAGCCTCTCAACTCGGCGCCGCGGTCAAGAGCGGCGTCTCCGACGCGGCCGAGGACATCGATCAGACCACCGACCGCTGGGCTGCCGAGGCCGAAGCGCGCGAACAGCGCGAGGCCAACGACGGCGCCTGAGGGCCCCGGGGCTAGGGTCTCGGTATCAATCGCCACATGCGCAGGGGATGGCGGACCGTGCCGGCTTCGTCGCCCGCAGCGGCGCCCCGACCCATGTAGTAGTCGGCCCGGACCTGACCACGAATGGCGCTCCCCGTGTCCAGCGCAATGACGAGTCCTTGATAGCCACGCCGGGCGCCCGCCAGATTGCCACCGTCAGCGATGATCCAGGCCGCTTGACCGTAATCCCAGTGGGCGGGGTCCACGGCCACCGAGCGCCCGGCCACGAGCGGCACGCCGGCCGCGCCGGCCGGATGGCCATCATCGTCGGTGGCCATTGAAAAGAAGATATAGCGGGGGTTCAGTCCCATGATCTCGCGCGCCTCGGCGCCACGATGCGCCGCCAGCCAGGCCATGATGGCCGATCCCGAGGTCCCGTTGCGCGGCAGCAGGCCGCGCTCGGCCATGGGACGGGCGATGCCGACGAAGGTGTGACCGTTGTCTGCGGCGTAGGCCGCCCGAGCCTTGGCCCCGTCCTCAAAGCTGAGATAGCCGGATCCCTGAATCTGCAGGAAAAACAGATCCTCGGCCCGCATCCAGCCCAGGACCGGCGCATTGATCTCGCCGCGCTCAATGGCGGCGCGGTCCGGGTATTGAACGAAATCACCGTTGGCCGTGAGCCGTCGATAGGCCGGCCGGCCGTTGGCGCCGGGGCGGCGGGCCAGGTCGTCGGGGACACCCAGAATCGGTGCGTCGAACTCATGGCTGGCCTGGCGACGAGCCTCATATTCGGGCGCGAAATAGGAGGTCAGCAGCCCCTCGCCGCCGATGCGCTCGACCGTAAAATTGGTTTCGAAGAAGGCGCGCGCCCGCTCGCGGTCGGGCGGGCCGTAGGCGGTGAGCTGGCGGGCGCGGCCGCACACCGTGCGCGCGGCGGTGTCGCGATCAGCCGAGCATCCGCCGAGATAGGCGGCGAAGGCCGAGGCGTGGTCTTCGTCCGACCAGCCGGGCAGGTCGGCCACGTTCTGGCCCGGCGGCGCGGGCGGGTAGTAGGGTTGCGGTCCGGTTTCCGGGCGTGTCGGCGCCGGTACGGGGCCGACGGGCTGGGGCGCGGCGGTCGGAGGGCCAAGCGGGGTCGGCGAGGGCTGGGCCGGAGGCGGAGACGCGGCGCAGGCGGCCAGCCAGGCGCTGGCGAAAACGCCGAGCGCGAACCGCGCCGCGCGGGCGGGAATCACGCCGAAGCCGCCTCGACCCGAGCCAGCACCCAGTTGGGATCGTTGCTGCCGACGGCCCGCTCGAAGGTCCAGTGCTCGGCGGTGCGGCGCTCTTCGGTGGTCTCGTCGCCCTCGGCCGGTTTCAGTCGGGAAGACAACTCGGCGAGGAAACGGACCTTGGCGCGGGCGCGGTCGCCCTCGACCTCGACGGCTTCCAGATCGGCGCGGGGGGGATGGACGAACTCGACCGTCTCGCTCTCCGCGCGAGTCTCGCGCGCGACGATGCCGGTTTCGAACGATTCCATAACCGGCGAGGCCAGCAGCGGTTTCAACGCGATGCGATCGCCGGAGGCATAGGCGCGCACAATGGTCTCATAGGCGCTGCGGGCGCCGATCAGGAAGCGTGAGACGTCAAAGGCCGGATCCCTCGCCTTCAGGGCCGCGACGCCTTGGGCGACTTCCGGAGACAGCGGCGGCTCGCCGCGCGCGGGGCTGGCAGTCGGAGGCGGCGCGGCCGCGCCCCTTGCGGCCAGTTCGGCCTCCAGCTTCTTGGCGTTGTCCTCGGGCTGGCGGCCGACCTTCTTGCCCAGCACATTGTAGAGCTGGAACAGCACGAAGGCGGCGATCACCGCGAAGATGACGATGATGAATTCTTGCGGCATGCGCTTTCCCGAGACTGATCTCCGGGATTAAGGGGCCATTCGGGCGCGCGCAAGGCGACGCGCCGCCGACGCGGCCGATCACGGCGAGATTGCGACCACGGGTCACGGATGCTAGCAGCGCCCCTCCTCTTTCCGCGGCCGCCCGCCGGCCCCAACCCGTGATCGCCCTTTCATGACCGACCTCCCGATCGACACCGCCCCCTCGGACCAGCCGGCCCCGACCGGCCCGTTCTTCCGGGTCCTGGCTCAATTCGTGCGCGACCTGTCCTTCGAGAACCCTCGCGCGCCGGAAAGCCTGCGTATCGAGGCCAAGCCGGGGATCGACATGGGCGTGGAGATGAATGCCAAGGGCCGCGCCGACGGCCTGTTCGAGGTGGACCTGAAGCTGTCCGTCAAGGCCAGCACGCCGGAGACGGCGCTGTTCCACGTAGAGCTGGTCTATGGCGGCCTGTTCCAGATCGGCAATGTGCCCGAAGCCGACGTGGAGAAGATGCTGCTGATCGAATGCCCGCGCTTCCTCTTCCCCTTCGCGCGCCAGATCATCGCCGACGCCACGCTGCAGGGCGGATTCTATCCGCCGTTCATGGTCGATCCGCTGGATTTCGCGGCCATCTACAACGCCCGCAAGGAACAGATGCAGGGCCAGGGTCAGCCGCCCGCGCAGGCCTGAGGCGACGATTTCCTCCCTGCCGCGAAGCGGTGGGGAGGGGGACC
>CAXBPJ010000119.1:0-5624 GCA_963977325.1 uncultured Brevundimonas sp.
GAAAGATGGGACTGCGACAGCGAGCAAGGCGACGGCCATGAGGAAGCGCATGGGCAGGTCTTTAGCACGAGGCGCTGCTGATGCGACCGCGACCGAAGCGCCTATAAGCTCAGCTATGTTCAGCAAAAAGACTTATCGATTGTTCCTGTCGGAATTTGGAGCCTAGGCTACCGGTCGAGCTCATCCCAGGAGAAGGACAGAGGTTATGGACGGAAACGCCGGCGGCAGCCCCCTTTCGGATCCCAAGAAGGAAAAGGGCGCGCTGCGCTCGCTTCTGGGACGCACGAACCGCGACTGGTGGCCGAACCATCTTTCGGTGGACATCCTCCATCAGCAGGGCCGCACCGGCGACCCGATGGGCGACGACTTCGACTACGCCGAAGCCTTCAAGAAGCTCGACTACGAGGCGGTCAAGCGCGACCTCCACGCCCTGATGACCGACAGCCAGCCGTGGTGGCCGGCGGACTATGGTCATTACGGCCCCTTCTTCATCCGCATGGCCTGGCACTCGGCCGGCACCTACCGGACCGGCGACGGTCGGGGCGGCGCGGGCGCCGGCCAGCAGCGGTTCGCCCCGCTGAACTCCTGGCCGGACAACGGCAATCTGGACAAGGCGCGCCGCCTCCTCTGGCCGATCAAGCAGAAGTACGGCGCGAACCTGTCATGGGCCGATCTGATGATTCTGGCCGGCAATGTCGCCATCGAGTCCATGGGCGGGCCGGTGTTCGGGTTCGGCGGCGGTCGCGCCGACGTCTGGGAGCCCGAGAAGGACGTCTATTGGGGCACCGAGGAAAACTGGGTCGGCGACGAGGGCAATGAGACCCGCATCCAGCCCGACAAGGAGATGGCGCTGGAGGAGCCCCTCGCGGCGATCCAGATGGGCCTCATCTACGTCAATCCGGAAGGTCCTGGCGGCCGCCCGGAAGCGCTGGAGTCCGCCCGCGACATCCGCGAGACCTTCGCCCGCATGGGCATGAACGACGAGGAGACGGCGGCCCTGACCGTCGGCGGGCACACCTTCGGCAAGGCGCACGGCGCCGGCGACGCCTCCAAGGTCGGAATCAGCCCGGAAGGCGGTGACATCGCCCAACAGGGCCTGGGCTGGGTCTCGGGTCACGAGAGCGGCATGGGTGACCATACCATCACCTCGGGCATCGAGGGCGCCTGGACCCCGACGCCCATCACCTGGGACATGACCTATTTCGACATGCTGCTGGACCACGAGTACGAGCTGGTCCGCTCGCCCGCCGGGGCGAAACAATGGCAACCGGTCGGAAATCCGCGGGAGACGCTGGCGCCGGCCGCCCATACGCCGGGCAAGAAGGTGCCAACCATGATGACCACCGCCGATATGGCGATGAAGGTCGATCCCAAATACCGGGAGATCATGGAGAAATTCCGGGCCGACCCGGCCTATTTCGCCGACGCCTTCGCCCGCGCCTGGTTCAAGCTGTGCCACCGCGACATGGGCCCTAAGATCCGCTACCTCGGGCCGGAAGTGCCCCAGGAAGATCTGATCTGGCAGGATCCGATTCCGGCCGCGACCGGCGCCAAGCTATCGGACGCCGATGTGACGACGCTTAAGGCCGCGATCGCGAACTCGGGGCTGTCGGTGGCCGATCTGGTGCGTACGGCCTGGGCCTCGGCCGCCACCTATCGTGGTTCGGACCACCGAGGCGGCGCCAACGGCGCGCGCATCCGCCTGTCGCCCCAGAAGGATTGGGACGTCAACGAACCGGCCAAGCTGTCCAAGGTTCTCACGGCCTATGAAGACATCAAGGCGTCGTCGGGTCTGAATGTCTCGATCGCCGACCTGATCGTCCTCGGCGGCTCGGTCGGCATCGAACAGGCGGCCAAAGCGGCCGGTCACGACGTTACCGTGCCCTTCACGCCCGGCCGCACCGACGCGACCCAGGAGCAGACCGATGTCGAGGGCTTCGCGGTGCTGGAGCCCAAGGCCGACGGTTTCCGCAACTATCTGCAGGTACGGTTCAACGTCCCGACCGAAGAGCTGCTGGTCGATCGCTCCCAGCTGCTGGGTCTCACCGCGCCGCAGATGACCGTGCTGGTCGGCGGCCTCAGGGTGCTCGGCGTCAATCACGGCGCCTCGGAGAACGGCGTCCTGACCGATCGTCCCGGCCAGCTGACCAACGACTTCTTCGTCAACCTGCTGGACATGAAGACGGCCTGGAAACAGGTCGATGACCACTCCGACGAGACCTTCGTCGGCTCGGACCGCGAGACCCACGAGAAGCGCTGGACGGCGACGCGCACCGACCTGGTGTTCGGCTCTAACTCCCAGCTGCGAGCACTCGCGGAGGTCTATGCCTCGGCTGACGCCGGCGAACGGTTCGTGCGCGACTTCGTCAAGGCCTGGGTTCAGGTCATGGAGAACGACCGCTACGACCTGCCCAAGCCCGCGCTCAGGGCTCAGCGCTCCGAAGGCTGATCGCCTCAGGCCCATAGACTGGGAAAGAAAAAACCGGCGGAGGGATCCCCTCCGCCGGTTTCGTTCGCCCCCTCGGCGCGGCCCCCGGGGACCGCGCCTGTCGCGAAACTCAGTAGCGCACCCTCAGCGTCACGCCATAGGTGCGTGGCGCGCCCAGGAAGGCGCTGATGCCCTGGGTGTCGCGGCTCTGGTCGTAGAAGGTGCCGTCGGGCTGGACCGTGGTCTGGAACGCCGTCCCCTGAAGCGGCGAGTTGTAGGCGACCTGCGTGTACTCCTCGTCCGTCAGGTTCTGACCCCAAATGTCCAGGGTCCACAGCTCGCTTTCCGAGCCGATCGAGATGCGGCCGTTCACGACGGTGAAGTCGTCCTGCATCTTGAAAGGGATCAGGTCCGAACCGGTGTTGTACTCGGTCTGATACTTGGCCGCGAGATTGAAGCCGGCGCGCAGCCCCATACCGATCGAACGGTCGAAGTTGATCGAGCCCGAGGCCGACCACTCCGGCGCGAACGACGGACGAGCCCCCGGCAGCAGCGACAGCTGCGGGAACCGGGCGGGGCTGGTCAGGTCGGCGGCGCTGAACTCGCCATAAGCCGCGTCGGTGTAGGTCAGGCCACCCTGGAACGACAGACCTTCGACCGGCGTGAACCACACGACATCCGCGTCGACGCCGCGCGAGGTCAGCTCGGGGATCGACTCCACAACGAAAGCGGTGCCGAGGAAGGTGTTCAGCTGGAAGTTCTCGAAGGTCTGGTCGAAATAGGTGGCGTTCAGGAGCACGGAGCCGTCGAACAGGGTCGATTTGACGCCAAGCTCATAGCTGTCGACCGTCTCGGCCGGGAAGAACAGCGAAGCGTCCGGGGTCACGCCGGTCTGCACCCGGTCCATATTGTAGCCGAAACCCTTGTAGCCGCGCGCATAAGAGCCGTAGACCATCAGGTCGTCGGTGACCTTGTAGGCCGCCTTGACGGTTCCCGACAGCTCGCCGTCGTCGAAGTTCTCGGCGATCTCGCGGCTGTCGAACAGCGGATTGGTCCACGGCAAGCACTGGGCGCCGATGAGGGACTGAGCGGCGGCGCCGCCGGCGACCGGGCCGAGCACGCCCTGCGCCGTGGCGGTGATCAGCCCAGCATTGCCCAGCACGCCGGCGCAGGCCGCGCCATTGCCGTTGATGTTGTCCTGGACCCCCAGAAGACGCTTGTTGTCCATGGTGTAGCGCAGGCCGAGGGTGATCTCGAACTGGTCGGTCACACGCCAGGTGTTGTTGGTGAACACCGCCAGCGATTCCGAACGCTGGCTATAGGTGTCCTGGACGCCTTGGCCCACGATGTTCACCGGGCCAAGCGCAGGCGCGGCGGGGTTTCCGGCCAGACAGCCGAGCAGGAACTGGCCCTGCGCCGCCGGCGGGACGCCAAGGGCATTGAGATTGGCCGAGAAGCAGCCCAACCGAGCGGGGCTGGGCGCGATCGCGCCGCCCGTCGCTTGCGCCAGACTGGAGGTCAGCAGCAGCGAGATGAACGGGTTGTAGTCCGCCCCGAAAAAGTAGCTGTCCTTGCGGTCGATGTTCTCCAGCGTCGCGAAGCCGCCGACCAGCCAGTCGAAGCGGTCCGTCGTGCCGGCCAGGCGAAACTCCTGGGTCAGGTTGTCGAGCGAATAGCCGAAGTCGCCGTCATCCTCGCGATAGAGGATGTCCGCTCCAGTGTAGTCGATGTCCATGCCGTTGACCGTCGACCAATCGCGGAACGACGTCACCGAGGTCAGGGTGGCCGAGCCGTCCCACAGGTCCAGATTGACCTCGGCCGACAGACCCATGTCTTCGATGCGCTGATCGGTGTCGCGGTTGGCGTAGGCCTGGCGCGAGAAGGGCAGGGTTCCGTCACCACCGCCCTGCGGGGCGGTGCCCGGGCCATTCGGCGCGGTCAGCAGGTTGATGATGGCGGCGGTCGGGCTGGAGCGCGTCACCACGCCCACGCAGCAGAACTCGTCGCGCTTGGAGTAGTCGGCGATCAGCCGGATTGAGGCCGTGTCGGACGGCAGGATCAACAGTTGGCCACGGGCGGTCCAGAAATCCTGGGTCTGATCCTCCTCCAGGGTCCTCGGACCGTCGCCGGTATCGACGTCGTAGTAGCCGTCGCGCTCGCGCATGCCGACGTAGAAGCGGCCGGCGATCTGATCGGTCAGCGGCCCGGTCACCGAGGCCGACGCGGCGAGCGCGCCGTAGTTGCCGCCGCTGACCTCGCCCTCGAAGCCGGGATCAAAGGACGGCGCGGCCGTGATGATGTTGATCACGCCGGCCGAGGTGTTCTTGCCGAACAGGGTGCCCTGCGGGCCCTTCAGCACCTCAATGCGCTGGAGTTCGCCGAGATCGCCAAAACCGACGCCGTTGCGCGAGCGATAGACGCCATCGATCACCACGCCGACCGAGCTTTCTAGGCCGGGGTTGTCACCGACCGTGCCGACGCCGCGGATACGCGCAGTGGTCGAGGCCTCGGACTGGGTCGAGGTCACGGTCATGCCGGGTGTGAGGATCTGCAGGTCCTTGATGTCCGCCACCCCGGCGCCTTCCAGCACCTCTTCTGACAGGGTGGTGACCACGATCGGCACCTCCTGCAAGCTCTGTTCACGGAGTTGGGCGGTGACGACGATCTCATCGACGGTCGTAACCGGGATATCCTCGTCCTGAACCTGGGCCTGGGCCGCGCCGGCGAAGGCGACGGCGGCCACGGCGGCGGCCGAGGCGGAATAGCGAAGCGTCTTGATGGTGCGCATGATGGGGCCTGCCTCCCAAAGGCCGGGCCGCTCCGGAAGGCGGAGAGGTCCGCGGCGTTTCCTGTCCCTCGCCCCGCGTCCTTCATGGAACGGCGGAGTCGTTGTCGTCAGGCGTAACTTAGCCCCCTGAGTCCGACAATAAGACCTCATGGTCACGCTTGCGTGGGCGCCGTCTGTTGGCCCTCTGTGTGACCCGAAAGCGACAGAAATACGTGACGCAAGGTCAAGCTCCGTGGGCCTTTCAGCGAGGACGCGTTGCCTGGAGCGTCTCGGCGGCCCACATCCCCCCGATGCCCGTCGGCCGCGCCTATCGCCCCGAACCCGCCTTCTTCGCCCTGGGCGACGATTACGCCGACGCCGTGCGGCCGGCCGCCTTTCCCGCGCACATCCTTCGCTGGCGCCACGACC
>CAXBPJ010000120.1:0-5618 GCA_963977325.1 uncultured Brevundimonas sp.
CGCCTCGGCTGTCCCTCCCCATGAAGGGGAGGGAGAAAGGCCGCCCCTCTTCATCAGAACCGGCGGCTCAGGCTGACGGCGTAGAGGCCGCGGGTGCCGTAGAAGCACTGGGTCAGGGCGGTGCAGCGCGACAGGTATTCCTTGTCGAACAGGTTCGACGCGGTGAAGGCCAGGCGCCAGTCGTCGCGGTCGTAGCGGATTGTGGCGTCGACCAGGGTCACCGAGGGGATCTCGAAGACATTGGCGCCGTCGCCGAAAGCCTCGCCCATATAGCGGGCGCCGGCGCCGAGGCCGAGCCCGGCCAGGGGGCCGTCCTGGAAGGTGTAGTCGACGAACAGAGAGGCCTTGTGCTCGGGCGTCACCGGCAGCCGCTTGCCGAGGTCTGCGCCGTTGGAGGCGGTGACCTCGCTGTCGGTGTAGCCGTAGGCGGCGTTCAGGCTGATCCGCTCGTTGATCCGGGCGGTGGCCTCCAGCTCCAGCCCCTTCACCTCGACCTCGCCGGTCTGGACGCTGAAGAAGGGGCGGCCGGGGACGGGGTCAGGGGTCAGCACGTTGGACTGGGTCAGGGCGTAGACCGCCGCCGTGGCGAACAGGTCCACGCCGGCCGGCAAGTCGCGGCCGTCGTACTTGATCCCCGCCTCGATCTGCTCGCCTTCGGACGGCTGGAACAGCTCGCCCTCGAAGGTGGCGCCGGCGACGGGCTGGAAGCTGGTGGCGTAGGCGGCGTAGGGGGCCCAGCCGCCCGGCAGGACGTAGTTCAGGCCGACCCGGCCGGTGAAGGCCTCGTCGTCGGTCGTGACGCCGGTCAGGTGGTTGTCCGTCTCGACCCAGTCCTGGCGACCCGACAGGCTGAGGATCAGGCCCTCGTCGCCCGGCGAGAAGCGGATCTGGTCGGAGACATAGAGGCCGGTCTGGTCCTGAGTCTGGTCCAGGAAGGTGAACAGCGGCCCCTCGACGATCTCGGCGCCATAGACCGGGTCGAACAGGTCGATGGAGGGCGCCGCGCCGAAGTAGGAGGCCTGGCGGTTGTCGGTCGAGCGGCTGTCGAGGCCGACCAGCAGGTCATGGCGAAGCGCCCCGGTGGCGAAACGGGCATTCAGCCGGGTGTCGACGGCGAAGCTGTCCACATCCTCGAGGAAGGCGAACTGGGAGCGGGTCACGGTGCGGTAGTCGTCGGGAACGCCGTCGAAGTCAGCGTCGAGCAGGCCCGTGCCGTAGGGGCCGGTCTGATAGGCCTCGTTGGTGAAGAATTTCAGGTTCTGAGCCAGGGTCAGGGTGTCTGAGAAGGCGTGGCTGAAGTCATAGCCGACGGCCCCCTGCTCGCGGTCGAAGCGGTTGAAGTCCGGCTCGCCCAGGTTGGTGGAGGTCGGCACGTCGCCGAGAGGATTGGGCAGGATCACCCCATAGGCGGGCAGAAAGCCGCCGCCGTCGCCGGTCACCTCGTCATCCTGCCAGTAGCCCAGCAGGGTCAGATCGGTGCGCGGCGCGAGCTCTAAGGACAGGGCCGGGGCGATATAGGCGCGCTGGGACTCCACCCCGGTCAGCTGCGTGTCGCGCTGACGCCAGAGGGCGGTCAGGCGGCCGTCCGCCCGCGCGGCGATCGGGCCGGTCACGTCACCGGCCAGCTGGAACTGGCTGAAGTTTCCGCCCAGCACCTCCAGCTCGCCGCCGAAGTCGTCCTGCGGACGGCGGCTGGTCAGGTTGACGATGCCGCCGGGAGGGCTCTGGCCATAAAGGGCGGCCGACGGGCCTTTCAGGATTTCCACCGCCTCGAAGCCCCACAGGTCGGTGCCGATGTTGGCGACAGAGCCGGTCGGCGCCTGCAGGCCGTCGATGAATTGCACGGGGTTGAAGCCGCGCAGGGTCAGCCAGTCGTAGCGCTCGTCGGGGCCGTAGTTCTCGGAGGTGATGCCCGAGGTGTAGCGCACCGCCTGCATCAGGCTGGTCCAGCCCAGGAGGTCGATCTGGTCGCGGGAGATGACGCTGACCGACTGGGGCACCTCGATCAGGGGCGCATCGGTCTTGGTCCCGCTCTCGCCGACGGTGGTCACATAGTTGGGGGCGGTGACGACGATCTCGTCCAGCCGGGTTGGCTCGTCCTGGGCGCTCGATTGGGCAGAGGCAGGCAGGGCGACGGCGAGCGCGGCGCCGGAGAGAAGGGCGGCGCGGAAGGCGAGAGACAAACGCATGGCGGGGAGGCGGCCTTGATCGGGAAGGAGGAGCGTTCCCTTAGCTGCAATTGCCAATGCTTCGCAACAACACGGCCTAGAAATCAGCCGGCCAGGGCGGCTTTCTTCTCCTCCAGCTCCAGCCACTCCATTTCGGCGGCGTCGAGCTGCTCGCGCGCGGCGGCAGCGGCCTTCATGGCGCGGTCGAAGGCGGCGGGGTCGCGGGCGTAGAGCTCGGGATCGGACAGGGTCGCCTCATGGCGAGCGATCTCGGCGGGCAGGGTGTCGATCAGGCGTTCGACCTCCTCGAACCGACGGGCGTCCTTGTAGGAGAGCTTTCGGGCCTTGGAGTGAGGCGTGCTAGTGAGCGAAGATGTGAGCGGGGCGATCTGTGGCTCACTGGCCGAAGGCCGCTCACTAGCACCCTTCACCTCTTGCGAGAGGAACCCCGGGTTCTGACGCACGAAATCGGTCCAGCCGCCGGGCGTCTCGACCACGTCGCCGCGGCCGTTGAGGGCGAGGGTCGAGGTGGCCAGGCGGTCGACGAAATCGCGGTCGTGGCTGACCAGGATCAGGGTGCCGTCATAGGCCTCGAGCAGGTCCTCCAGCTTGTCGAGCGTGTCCATGTCGAGGTCGTTGGTCGGCTCGTCGAGCACCAGCAGATTGGCCGGCCTGGCGAGGGTGCGGGCGAGCAGCAGGCGGTTGCGCTCGCCGCCCGACAGGGTGGAGATGGGCTGTTTCAGCTGGGCCTCCTGGAACAGGAAGTCCTTGGCGTAGGCGGCGACATGCATGGATTTGCCGCGCACCAGGATGCTGTCGCCGCCACCGGGCGTCAGGGCGTCCCACAGGGTCATGTCGGACTTCAGCCCGTCGCGAGCCTGATCGAGATAGACGGGCTCGAGGTTGGCGCCCATGCGAACCGTGCCTTCGTCGGGCGCGACCTCGCCCAGCAGCACCTTGACCAGGGTCGTCTTGCCCGCGCCGTTGGGGCCGACGATGCCGAGGCGGTCGCCGCGCATGATGCGGGTGGTCAGGCCCTTGAACAGGGTGCGGCCGCCATAGCCCTTGGCCACGCCCTTGATGTCGGCGACCAGCTTGCCGGACAGGGCGCCGGCGTCGACGCCGAGGTTCAGCTCCTTGGGCAGGTCGCGAACCCGCTCGGCGCGGTCGGCGCGCAGGGCCTGGAGCGCGCGGGCGCGGCCCTCGTTGCGGGTGCGCTGGGCCGTGATGGAGCGGTAGAAGGTGTAGGTCTCGGCCTCGATCTTCTTGGTCAGGCGGCGCAGGGATTCGGCCTCCTCCTCCATCACCTTGGCGGCCCAGTCGTCGAAGGCCTGAAAGCCCTTGTTCAGGGTGCGGACGCGGCGGCCTTCCAGCCAGTGGGAGGTGTCGGTGACGCGGTTGAGGAAGGCGCGGTCGTGGCTGACCACCAGGATGGCGCAGCGCGTGGCGAGGATTTCGCGCTCCAGGATCTCTATGGCCAGGATATCGAGGTGGTTGGTGGGCTCGTCGAGCAGCAGCAGGTCGGGCTGTTCGGCGAAGGCCTTGGCCAGGGAGGCGCGACGAGTCTCGCCGCCGGAGAGGTTCTGGGCCGACTTTTCGGGATCGAGGCAGAAGGTGGTCAGCCAGGCCTCGGCGTCCCACCGCTCGGCGGCGCCGGAGGCGGCGTAGTCGGCCAGGGTGTGGCCGGTGATCACCGGCTCCTGCGGCACATAGGCGAAACGGACGCCCGACTGGACGGAGCGGTCGCCCGAATCCGGCTCCACCAGGCCCATGACCAATTTCATCAGGGTGGACTTGCCGGCTCCGTTGCGGCCCACCAGACAGGCGCGGGCGCGCGGCTCAATGGCCATGTCGACGCCGTTGAACAGGGGGCGCGGGCCGTCCTGGAGACGGACATCCTTGAGGGCGACGAGGGGAGGCCTCGCTGAGGGGGATTTTGCGGCCATTGGGGCGGCGATATAGGCCGCCGCCCCGTGACGCGCCAGCGCGGTCCGACTAGTTCAACGGTGTCGTCGCGCCCGCGCCCGGACCGGCGCCGAGATCCGCGCCGGTGACGGGATTGGCGGTGGGGTTCGACATCGTGCGCGCGGCCATGGCGGCCAGGACCTTGGCGTCGTCCTTGTCGACATCGACGGTGGCCTGGCCGTCGCCGCCGTCGACGGCCGCCTGATCCTCTCTGGCGTCGATGAATTCCCACTGTTCGCCCTCGTTCCAGGAGCCGCGCATGTCGCCCTCACCCTGGGACATGTTGAAATACTTGTCCGAATAGTCGGGGTGGCCGGGCAGTTTGCCGGGAGGGAAGTTGTTCTCGATCGAATAGAGGGCCTTTTCGAACGACTTCTGGTGGGCGACCTCGCGGGTCATCAGGAAGGTCAAGGCGTCCTTGATGCCGGGGTCGTCGGTGATGTTGATCAGGCGCTCGTAGACGATCTTGGCGCGGGCCTCCGCGGCGATGTTGGAACGCAGGTCGACGGTGGGTTCGCCCCGGCTGTCGACATAGGCCCCGGTCCAGGGAACGCCGGCGGAGTTCACAAGGGTGGGGCCGCCGCCATAGAGCAGGTTGGTGATGTGGCTGTCGCCGCCCGCGTTCAGCATGACCAGGGCGTCGGCCTCCTTGTCGACTCCCTCGGCCAGACGGCCCTTGCCGCCCTTGTTGAGCATGGCGACGATGGATCCGATAATCTCCAGGTGGCTAAGTTCCTCGGTGGCGATGTCGAGCAGCATGTCCTTGCGGCCGGGATCGTCCTCGGCCAAGCCTTGAGTGAAATATCGCATGGCGGCGGCCAGTTCGCCGTCGGCCCCTCCGAACTGCTCCAGCATCATGTTGGCGAGGACGGGATTGGGCTCGGCGACCCTGACCGTGTACATAAGTCGCTTGGTGTGCATAAACATCGTGATTCTTCCTGGCGACGCTCAGTGAATACTGAAGCTTGTTCGATTTCGGCCGGTGAGCCGTAGAACCAAGCGATCCGACACCAGGTTGTTGCGTCCACTGTGAGACATAGCGGACACGTTTGCGCCATTGCGGCTCGGAAGCCGACGCGTCTGCAATGTCTTCTGCCGAGCCGTAAGGCGTCAGCGCACCGGCCCGCGGAAGATGGCGTTCAGGAGGAGGCCGTCCTGGCCTCGGAGGAAGCCGCGCAGGGTGGGATCCTGGGCGAAGGCGACGATCCAGCCGTCGCCGAGCGGCTGGGCCATTACGGCGGGCTTGTAGGCCAGCTGAGCGCGATTCTCGCTCCACAGCTGACCGGCCTCCAGGAGGTCATCCGGGCCCTCGAAACGAACGACGTTGACGCCGTCCTCCAGGGTCAGGGGCTGGAACACCGCTGAGCCGCCGTAGAGGATGCTGACGTGCTGAGGCACGCCGGCGCCCAGCCAGTGGTCGCGGTCGACGCGGGCGCCCAGGAAGGCGCCGGCGACCTGATCCAGCTCGCGATCGGTCCCGCGCAC
>CAXBPJ010000121.1:0-5571 GCA_963977325.1 uncultured Brevundimonas sp.
CAGGGCGGCCCGGATACGGCTCTTGGTCTGCCAGGGCGAATTGACGTGATAGGGCAGGGCGACCAGATCGAAGGCGCCCGTGGAGATGTAGGCGTCCATGGCATCGTCACAGCCGGCCACGCCCAGCTGCTTCAGCTGCTGGGCCGACCGCATCTGTTTGAGGGTGGTCAGGGCCGCCTGGGGCAGCTCCTCCTCTCTGGGCGCGTCCAGCACGCCGACATCGATCCAGCCCAGGCCCGAAACGTGCAGCACCTCCTCGATCGAGCGGGTCAGGCCGTCAGCCGAGAAGTCGCGCGGCGCGCCGCGACCGCCACCCAGCAGCAAGGACACTGACACCAGCTTGCGGTCCACGCTGGACAGGGCGTCGCCGGCCAGTTCGGCCAGAACCGGATCAGCCGTCTCCAGCCGGAAGCTGTTCACACCGTTTTCGAGGGCGGCGAACACCGCGGAGCGCATGACATCCGGGCCTTGCGACAGCAGGTCTCGCGACAGGTTCAACGTCAGGACCGAGATCGAGACGCCCGAGCGTCCAAAGGGGCGATAGCGCATGGGGATCAGTCTCCGGCGGAGGCGCTGGTTTCGAGGGCCAGGGCGTGCAGCTCGCCGCCCATCCGACCGCCCAAGGCGGCATAGACGAGCTGGTGCTGGCGCACGCGGGGCAGGCCCTTGAAGGCGGATGAGACGATGCGCGCGCGGTAGTGGTCGCCGTCGCCGGCGAGGTCCTGGATCACGATCTCGGCGTCCGGGAAGGCGTCGGTCAGACGCGTTCTCAGCTCATCCTCGGTCATGGGCATGCGCGGGCCGTCTCCTGGTTCGCCGCTCAGGGTGAACGACAAAGCTTAAAGACGGGCTTATGCGGATTTATTGGGCCAGACAGCGAAAGGGGCCGCACCCGGGGGAAGTGCGGCCCCTGCATCCGGAAGCTCGGGGGAGGGGCTCCGGAGCCTTGTCGCTTCAGCTTCTCGCTTGCGCCTCAGAAGAATGCGGGCGCGGGAAAAGGGTTGCGCGGAAATTTAGCGTCGCGTTCGTTTCCTGCGGCGACGGCTTTCACCCGCCTGCAATTGGTCAGCGCTGCGACAGGTGGCTCGAGCCATTCAGCGTCGTTTGGACCTTTCGGCCAACGGCGGGCGAGCCGTCGGGATAGGTCACGGTGATATGAGACGCCATGCAGAGAAACCGGTCCCGATATCTCAGGACGTCACGGTTATCAGTCATGAGCTCACACTGACCCAGGCGGCCGCTTTCGCTGACCACGCACTGGGCGTGAACGTTCCGGAAGCCGACCAGACCGCCCATGCATGCGCTCATTCGCGGAGCGTCGTACCGCTGCTGCAATGGCCGTGGATCGGGCTCGGCAGGGATGGGAGTCTGCGTGATGAGGGCGAGAAACAGGGAGATGATCATGGCCGCAGCCTATCACACCCAAAGGTCGCGGGCATGCGACCTCTCGCCTCTCCGACGTGTCAGTCGCCAAACACCCGCTGGAACACCGTGTGGACGTGTTTGGTGTGATAGCCGATGTCGAACAGCGCCTCGAGCGCGGCGTCGTCCAGGGTCACGCGCGGGTCGGCCTTCAGGAAGTCGAGGAAGGCGCCTTCGCCGCGCCAGACCTTCATGGCGTTCTCCTGGACCGCCGCATAGGCGTCTTCCCGAGAGACGCCCGCCTGGGTCAGGGCCAGCATGACCCGTTGCGAATGAACCAGGCCGCCGAGGCGATCCAGGTTCTTCTGCATGTTGTCCGGATAGACGTTGAGCCGCTCGATCACCCCGGACAGGCGGTTGAGCGCGAAATCCAGGTGGATGGTGGCGTCCGGGGCGATGCCGCGCTCGACCGAAGAGTGGCTGATGTCGCGCTCGTGCCACAGGGCGACGTTCTCCATCGCTGGCGTCACGGCCGAGCGGACCAGACGGGCCAGGCCGGTCAGGTTCTCGGTCAGGATGGGGTTCCTCTTGTGCGGCATGGCGCTGGAGCCCTTCTGCCCCTTGTCGAAGAACTCCTCGGCCTCCAGCACCTCGGTGCGCTGCAGGTGGCGGATTTCGACGGCCAGTCGCTCGACCGAGGAGGCGACGACGCCCAGCGCGGCGAAATAGGCGGCGTGGCGGTCGCGCGGGATGACCTGGGTGGAGACCGGCTCGACCTGGAGGCCCATTTTCTCGGCGACATAGGCCTCCACGGCCGGATCGACATTGGCGAAGGTGCCGACCGCGCCGGAGATGGCGCAGGTGGCGATCTCCTCGCGCGCGGTGACCAGGCGGCGTCGCGCGCGCTGGAACTCGGCGTGGTAGCCGGCCAGCTTGAGACCGAAGGTGACCGGCTCGGCGTGGATGCCGTGACTGCGGCCGACGCAGGGGGTCAGCTTATGCTCCATGGCGCGCTTTTCGAGGGCGGCCAGGACGCGATCGACGTCGGCGATCAGAAGGTCGGTGGCGCGCGACAACTGCACCGCTAGGCAGGTGTCGAGGACGTCCGACGAGGTCATGCCCTGGTGCAGGAAGCGCGCCTCCTCGCCGACGATCTCCGACACATGGGTCAGAAAGGCGATGACGTCGTGCTTGGTGGTGCGCTCGATCTCGTCGATGCGGTCGGCGTCAAAGGTCGCATCCTTGCCCTTGATCCAGATGGCCTCGGGGGCCACGTCGATCGGCGGGTTGGCGGCCCACCAGTCCCAGACCGCCTTGGCGGATTCCTTCGGCACCACCCCCAGCTCGGCCATCTTGGTGGCCGCGTGGGCCTCGATCTCGAACCAGATCTTGTACTTGGTTTCCTGGGACCAGAGGTCGGCGGCTTCGGGGCGGGAATAGCGGACGATCATGGGCGCGGGGTGTCGGGCCACGCCGACAGGGAGTCAAGCGGTGGCGGCGCGGGCGGCGCGGGCTATATCGGAGCCATGACCGAGATCGCCTGCCTCGACAGCCGCGCCCTGGTGCGGGTCACCGGCCCTGACGCCCGACCGTTCCTGCACAACATTCTGACCCAGGATGTCGAGGGACTGGGGGAGGGCGAATTGAGGTTCGGCGCCCTGCTGTCGCCGCCGGGGCGGCTGCTGTTCGACCTGTTCCTGTGGGGGGGGGGGGAGGGGGTGACCCTGGATGTGGCCGCCGAGCGGCGCGACGCCCTGATCCAGCGGCTGTCGATGTATCGGCTGAGGGCCAAGGTGGAGGTGGCGACGGACGAGCCGCCGGTGTTCGCCGCCTGGGGTGCAGCGCCGCCGGGGTTTGTCGCCGATCCTCGTCTGGCGGGTCTCGGGTGGCGCGGGCTGGGCGAGGCGCGACCGACCACAGACGAAGCGGCCTGGCGCGCCCGCGAGTTGGCGCACGGCGTTCCGGGGACGGCCGACAGCCCGCCGGACAAGGATTATCCGATCGAGACGAACTTCGACCTGCTGAACGGCATCGACTTCGCCAAGGGCTGTTTCGTCGGCCAGGAGACGACCTCGCGCATGAAGCGGCGCGGCGCGATCAAGAACCGGATGCTGCCGATCAGCTTCGACGGCCCCCCGCCGTCGTTCGGCGCCGAGGTGCTGCTGGACGGCGAGCGCCGGGCGGGAGAGGTGCGGGGCGGCATCGAAGGCCGGGCGATGGCGGTGATGCGCCTGGATCGGCTGGAGGGGGCGCTCACGGTGGAGGGGCGGACGGTGACGGTGGAGCGTCCGGCGTGGTCGGACGCGCCTCAGATCACCTCTCCGTCGCCGTAGGGCGGCGGGGAGGACAGGTCGCGCCAGCGACCAGGCGAGGGCGTTACCGGACTGGCCAGGTCGTGAGAGATCATCCGCCGGCGTCGCCCCCTCCTGGCGAGCTGGCGCTCGCCTGTCCTCCCCATGCGCCTCCGCGCGCGGAGAGGTGAGGCTCGCGTGACGCCGCGCGCTCGGGCATCCTGAGCCGATGCTCGACTCATCTGTCTATCGCTGCGCCTGGTGTGGGACCGATCCGGTCTATGTTGCTTATCACGACACCGACTGGGGGGTTCCGGAATATGATGCGCGGGCGCTATGGGAAAAGCTGGTGCTGGACGGGTTCCAGGCCGGACTGACCTGGATCACCATCCTGAAGAAGCGCGAGGCGTTCAGGGCGGCCTTCGACGGCTTCGATCCCGAGACCGTGGCCCGCTATGGCGAGGCGGAGCGCGCCCGGCTGATGGCCGACACCGGCATCGTTCGCTCGGGCGCCAAGATCGACGCCACAATCCGGGGCGCGCGGGTCTGGGTCGAGATGCGCGATCGGGGCGAGGACTTTTCCGAGTGGCTGTGGTCGTTCGTGGGCGGGGCGCCGATCCAGGCGCTCCCGCGCACCCTGGCAGAGGTTCCGACCCAGTCGCCGGAGTCCCAGGCCATGTCAAAAGCGCTCAAGGCCAGGGGCTTCGGCTTCTGCGGGCCGGTGATCGTCTACGCCTTCATGCAGGCTGTGGGTATGGTCAACGACCACGTCGATGACTGCTTTCGCCAGGCCGAGGTCCGTGCGATGGGCGGCCGATGACGACGCGCGTTCCCCTCAAGGCGAAGGCGGCCAAGGCCAAGCTCCGGGCCAAGCCGAAAGTGGCCGCGAAGGCCGCGCGGCCGCTCCTGACGCTCTCGCTGGAACGGCTGTGCCCCGCGCCGGTGTGCGGCGTGGACGAGGCAGGGCGCGGCCCCTGGGCCGGGCCGGTGTCGGCCGGCGCGGTGATCCTGAACCCCGACGATATTCCCGAGGGCATCGACGATTCCAAGATGCTGACCGCAGAGCGCCGGGCGGAGCTGGAGATCGAGATCAAGGCCCGGGCGGTGGCGTGGGGCGTCGGCTTCGCCTCGGCGCGCGAGATCGAGACGCTGAACATCATCCAGGCCACGGGGCTGGCCATGTGCCGGGCCATCGAGGCCATGGCCGTCAAGCCGGTCTATGCGCTGGTCGACGGCAACTACGCCTTCGCCCTGCCGTGTGATGTGAAGACGGTGGTGGGGGGAGACGGGCTCAGCCTGTCGATCGCGGCGGCCTCGATCCTGGCCAAGACGGCGCGGGACCGGCTGATGATCGAGCTGGACGCCGTCCACCCCGGCTACGGCTTCGCCAGCCACAAGGGCTATAACGCGCCGGCGCACATGGAGGCGCTGGAACGTCTGGGGCCGTGTGAGGAACATCGCACGACCTGGGGGCCGGTGAGAGCGCTGCTGGAGCGAGCGGCTGCCTGATTTTCCTCCACGTCGCGTAGCGATGGGGAGGTGGCGCGGCGCGTCAGCGCCGTGACGGAGCGGCGGCTCGCCGCCGCTTCGACGCTGGCAAGCACGCTGTCCAGGTCATCCCGGACATCAGTCGCCTGGATACGGAGCACTTCGATCCCACGCGCATCGAGCCAGGCGGTCCTGCGTGCGTCATGGTCTGGACGGTCACCGATCTCGTGGGACACGCCGTCGACCTCCACCGCCAGCTTCGCCGCCGCACAGTAGAAGTCGAGGATGTACGGGCCGACCGGATGTTGTCGGCGGAACCTGTGGCCGCCCAGCTTGCCGCCTTTGAGCTGCGTCCACAGTCGCGCCTCGGGGGGCGTCAACGCTCGCCGAAACGCGGCTGCGCGTTTGAACGTGAGGGCGGGCGTGACCA
>CAXBPJ010000122.1:0-5485 GCA_963977325.1 uncultured Brevundimonas sp.
GCATGGCCGGCACGGCAATGCCTACCGCCGTCGGTCGCTCGGCCAGCAGCCGGACGACGTCAGCAGCCGGCACATGACCCTCGACGAGATAGCCGTCGATCAGCCCAGTATGACAGGAGGCCAGGGCGTCCGGCATTCCTCGACTGCTGCGGACTGACTGGAGGCTCGGAAGAACCGTGATGGTGGTGCTGAAGCCTGCCTCGCGCATGTGCGCGATCCAGGCGTCGCAGCAAGCGCAGGGCGCGTCTGGGCGCAGGCCGTTCCGCTCAAGCCGATGAGGACCCCCGCGCCCAGGAACAGGCGACGGTTCAGGTTCGCAGGGTTCAAAAGGGTTCTCCCTGATCGCTGTGAACGGATCGTTTGGCTTCGATGGGGTCGGCGCGCTGCGGCGCCATCCGCCCCCGGAGCCAGCGGCGGCCGGGCTGCTCGACGAGGACATGGATGGCGGCGGCGACGACGAGCGTCAACACCAGCATGGCGATGAGTTCAACTACGCCCATCCGGTAATCTCCGGGCCAACCCGCGACGGCCTGCGCCGCATTGCGCCAGACCATCAGGATGGGGATGTGGACGAGGTAGAGCGCGAACGAGGCTTCGCCGGCGAACAGGGCGACGGGGTGGGAAAGGAAGGTCCGAACGTCCGCCTTGGCCAACAACGCGAGCGACAGGATGAAGGGCCCAGCGGCCGCCACGATGATGCGATCGTCGGCCCCGATCTGCATCAAGGCGAGCAGCGCGACCGTGGCGGCGAGAGCACCTATGACCGACACGCGCGCTGAAGGCGTCCAGCGCTGCCCGAGGTAGTAGAGACCGATGCCGTAGAGGAATTCAGGGATGATCCGCAGGATGCCCATGCTGTCTTCGGCCCGAGGCAGCACGCGTCCGAACTGCACGCGATAGATCGCATCCAGCGCGACGAACAGTATCGCGGCGAGCGCGATCAGCACCCATGGTCGGGCCCGCAGTCGTAACGCCAAGGCGGCGTAGGCGGGAAACGCGAGATAGGCGAACCACTCCGCAGACAGTGACCATGCCGGTCCATTCCAGAGCACCAGGGTCTCACGCGGAAACCAGGCCTGGACGAGCAGGAGGGTGCCGACGAAGTCTGCGGGATTGAACCGGCCTGGCTCCAGCCCGACCCCGAACAGGGGCGCCGCAAGCACGAGCCCCAGCATGGCCAGCAGGATGAACAGGTGGGCCGGATAAATCCGCGCGAACCGCGCCGCCAGGAACCGCCGATAGTCCAGCGGCCGGTCCCCTTGCAGATAGACGTGCGTCAGGATGAAGCCCGACAGGATGAAAAAGACGTCCACACCCAAGCGCGCGCGGTTCAACAAGCCTGCGCTCTCCGGCGGCAGCGTCCAGTAGAGTTGGTAATGGAACAGCACGACGCCGAGCGCGAGGAAGAACCTGACGCCGGTGAGCGGATCGAGCACATCGGGAAACGGAGCCCTCGCGGGGCCTGACCAGGCGCTCACATCGCTTCCCCCGGATGACAGGGCCGTTCCCGGTCGTTCTCTGATATCTACGCGGGCGACGGCTCGCCCCCTCGCGAGGGAAAGATTCAGCGGGCGCGTATGGGAGAGGGGGCGTGACGCAGGTGCGCAATGACTGACGACATAGACAGACTGATCGGCCAGGTCGCGCCGGGCGACATCGCCGGGCTCGCAGGCGTGGAGGAAGAGGTCTGGGCGCGGATCAGCGAACGCGGAGCGCGGGCTCGTATGGGGCAGGTCCGGCTCGCCGCCATCGCCTTCGCCCTGGTGATCGGCATCGCAAACGGAGGTTTGATGCTCGTGGCGCCCCGACCGGGGCCGTCCGAGTTGCGGGTTTTCACCGTGTCGGCCGGGCTCTCACCCTTCGCCGGTTTGGAGGCTCGCGGATGAGGGCGACGTGGAAGGCCATCGTCATGACCGCGGTTTTGGCGGCCCTGGCCAGCGGCGCGGCGACCTGGGCAAGCGCGGCCTGGATCATGCGCGAGCGCCAACCGCCGAGTCTGCACAGCGTCCTTCATGAAAAGCTCGATCTGAGCGCCGAGCAGGATCGCCGGCTCGACGTCATCGAGGCCCGCTTCGCCGCGAGGCGACCGGCGTTAGAGGCGGAAGTCCGCGCCGCCAATCGCGAACTGTCGGCTGCGATCGCAGCCAGCGATGGCGATACGCCCCAGGTCCAGGCCGCAGTCGATCATTTCCACGCCGCCATGGGAGATCTGCAGAAGGCGACCATCGCCCATGTCTTCGAGATGCGATCGGTGTTGACACCGGCTCAGGCCGAGGTGTTCGACGCCGCGGTGGTCGACGCCCTGCGCGACGACGCCGGCTAAGCGCGGCGCGTGGGGGCCGAAGACAGCATAGAGGCCCGTGCGGCGCGCGGCGATGCAGCCGCATTCACCGCCCTGATGACCGCGTCGAAGGCCGAGCTCTACAGGTTCGTTCGCCGCTATGTCGGCGACGAGGCCGAGGCTCACGACGTGCTTCAGGAAGCCTACGCCTCCGCCTGGCTGGCCTTGCGGCGGTATGATCCGGCGCGGCCATTCGACGTCTGGCTCCGCTCCATCGCCCTGAACAAATGCCGCGATTGGAGCCGTCGGCGTGCGGTGCGCCGTGTCGTGCGAGGGGTCATGGGACTGGATGCGCCCGAGGCGACCGCGGTCGGCGACGAGGCGCCCCTGCCGGAGACCCGTCTGGACGACCGGCGCAGGGCCGAGGCCCTGCAACGGGCGCTGTCCGACCTGCCGGACGCCCTCAAGGCGCCGCTCCTGCTCGCCACGCTCGAAGGGCGGTCTTATGCCGAGATCGCCTCTATCCTGCGCATTACGCCCAAGGCCGTGGAGACTCGCGTGGCTCGCGCTCGCAGGAAACTGGCGGAGGCGCTGGCCTGGTCGCCGAACGCAGACGCTTGACCTTGCCATGATGGGAAGGTGCACAAGGCCACGATCGCGTTGGCTGTGGCGTCCGGACGCAAGGGGCGCGTAGCCGGGATGCGTATCTAAACGAACGGCCGAACAGCCGACCAAGGATTCAATCGCCCATGTCGACCCCAAGTCTCGATCGCCGAATGCTTCTCCGTGGCGCCGCCGCCGGCGGTGGGCTGCTGGGGCTGCAGGGCCTGCTGCCGGCCTGGGCGCAGACCGGCTCGGCCGGCCTGCGGGCGGACATGCCGACGCTGACCGGGCCGAACGTCGATCTGACGGTCGGCCACTCGCCGTTCACCGTCGGAGGTCGGACGGGGCACGCGATTACCATCAACGGCGTCCTGCCGGCGCCGCTGCTTCGCCTGCGGGAGGGCCAGAACGTCCGGCTGTCGGTGGCCAACACCCTGGACGAGGACACTTCGATCCACTGGCACGGCTTGCTGGTGCCGCTCCAGATGGACGGCGTGCCCGGCATCAGCTTCCCTGGCATCAAGGCGCGTGAGACCTTCGTCTACGAGTTCCCGATCCGGCAGTCGGGGACGTTCTGGTACCATAGCCACTCCAATCTCCAGGAGGCGATGGGCCACTATGGACCGATCATCATCGATCCGGCGGGCGCCGATCCCGTCGCCTACGATCGAGAGCATGTACTGGTGCTGTCGGACTGGAGTTTCATGCACCCGCACGAAATCCTGGACAAGCTGAAGAAGAGTCCCGGCTATTTCAACCAGCGGCGAGCGGGTCCGGCTGCGCGTCATCAACGCCTCGGCCATGTCGATATTTAATGTGCGTATTCCGGGGCTACCGATGACGGTGGTGCAGGCCGACGGGGAGAATGTGCGCCCGGTCGAGACCGACGAGTTCCAAATTTCGGTGGCGGAGACCTACGACGTCATCGTTCGGCCGACCGAGGACCGCGCCTACACCATCGTCTCGGAAGCCATCGACCGTTCCGGCATGGGCCGGGCGACCCTGGCGCCGCGCCTGGGCATGACCGCCGAGGTCCCGCCACTGCGTGAAGTCCCGAACCTGACGATGCGCGACATGGGCATGGGCGGGATGGACCACGGTTCGATGGACGGTATGTCCGGGATGGATCATGGCGCGATGACCGGCATGGATCATGGAGCCTCGACGCAAGGCGGGGCTCCGGCGGGAGACATGGCCGGAATGTCCATGGCCGGAATGAACATGCGCGACCCCGAGAACGCTCCGCCGGCGTCGGCGTAGACGCCATCGCCATGGACCCGGCCAATCGCCTGGGTGAACGGCCGATCGGGCTGGAGGACGTGCCGCACCGGGTGCTGGTCTACACCGATCTGGTGTCCCTCGCCCCCAACAAGGACCAGCGGGCCCCGTCTCGTACCATGGAAATCCATCTGACGGGCAATATGGAGCGGTTCATGTGGGGCTTCGATGGCCGCAAGTTCAGCGAGCTGGTCGAGCCCATCCGCTTCGAGCGCAACGAGCGAGTGCGGGTGACCCTGGTCAACGACACCATGATGGCCCACCCAATCCACCTGCACGGCCACTTCTTTGAACTGGTCACAGGCGGCCCGGCCGGGCACCAGCCGCTCAAACACACCGTCAACGTCGCGCCCGGCGGCAAGGTGACCTTCGATCTGACCGCCGACGCGCCTGGCGACTGGGCCTTCCACTGCCACATGCTGATGCACATGCACGCCGGGATGTTCAACGTCGTCACTGTGCGGCCCATGGACGGAGCCGCGTCATGAACCGCGTCGCCATCGCCCTCGCGCCGCTGATCCTCGCGGCCAGCCCTTTCAGCGCCCAGGCCCAGGACCCTCATGCAGGCCATGCCATGCCGGCGCCAACACGGCCCGCGGCCGAACCGGCCCCCCGCCCCCAAACGCCGGCCCGGCCGACGGCGCAGGACCCGCACGCGGGCCATGTCATGGCCCCCGCCCAAACCGCGCCGGTGAGCGATCCTCACGCCGGCCATCAGATGCCGGCTCAGCCCGCGACGCTGGATCCGCACGCGGGGCACGACATGTCGACAATGCCGCCTGTCGAGCAGATTGACCCGCACGCGGGCCACGACATGTCGACCATGACCCCCGCCCAAGCCGACCCTCACGCCGGCCACGACATGTCGGCGATGAGCATGGGGCCGCCGGACGTGCCGACCAGCGCCGACAACCCTGGGAGGCCGCCAGAGGACCCGCTTCCAGTCGCGGCCCTCGCCGGTCCGGCCCACGCGGCTGACCTGGTCTTCGGAACCGAGGCCATGGCAGCCGCCCGTCAGATCCTGGTGCGCGAGAACGGCGACGTGCGCACCACGGCTGTCATCATCGACCGCCTCGAAGCTGGGTTCGGCGACGACGAAGAGACCTATCTCTGGGACGTCCAGGGCTGGACCGGCGGAGACATTAATCGCTTCTGGTGGAAGTCGGAAGGCGAGGGCGACTTCGGGGGCGATCTCGAAGAAGCCGAACTCCAGGCGCTCTACAGCCGCGCGGTCACGCCGTTCTGGGACGTTCAGGCGGGCGTACGCCAGGATTTCCGACCCGACGGCGAGGACACGACCCATCTTGTCCTCGGGCTTCAGGG
>CAXBPJ010000123.1:0-5481 GCA_963977325.1 uncultured Brevundimonas sp.
CCAACACCTCCGTCGGCGCCGCCTCCGCACGACTGACCGTGCCGCCGAAACCGGTGACGTCGCAGAACAGCTGGTACAGCGGCACGGCGGCGAAGGCCGCGCCAGTCATCAGCACCACCATGCCCCCGCACAGCAGGGCGATCAGGTTCTTGCGGTCGACCTTCACGGCCGGCCTCCCGGCGCGGCGGGGGCGGTGAATTCGGCCTGTTCGGCGGCGCGCTGATCGGCGGCGGCCTCGATGTTGCGGCGCAGGTTCAGGACCGTGGCCACGAAGATCAGCACCATGAAGGCGACCAGGCCAAGGGCGATCGCCAGATTGCGGCGCTTGCGGGCGGCCAGTTGTTCATTGGTCAGACGCATGAGGGGCACACCACCTGGGACGCCGGCAGCCGCTCGATCAGCAGGGCGGCGAACAGCAGCATCAGATACAGGATCGAGAAGGCGAAAAGATCGCGCGCCGGTTTGGCCTCGGCGCGCACGTCATACAATGCGGCCTCTCGCCCCACGGCCTCGGCCTTGTCGGGGGCGTCCCCGGCGCGGCTGCGCCACAGCCGGAAGGCCAGTCCAAGGAAGGCCAGACCGCCCGCGACCGACACGGCCAGATAGATCAGTCCGCCCAGGCCGACGAAGGCGGGCAGGATCGCCACCGGCACGAACACCAGGCTGTAGAGCCAGATCTGCAGCCGGGTCGATTTAGCGCCCCGCGCCACCGGCATCATCGGAATGCCCGCCCGGGCGTAGTCCCCGGCCGAATACAGCGCCAACGCCCAGCTGTGCGGCGGCGTCCACAGGAAGATGATCAGGAACAGCAGCCACGCCTGCCATGGCGCCGAGCCCGTGGCCGCGGCCCAGCCGATCACGGGCGGCAGGGCGCCCGCCGCGCCGCCGATGACAATGTTCTGAGGCGTCCGGCGCTTCAGCAGCAGGGTGTAGAATCCCGCATAGTAGGCGATGGTCAGGGCCAGCAGCCCCGCCGCCACCCAGTTGACCGCCATGCCCAAGAGCATGACCGAGAACAGGGACAGCACCGCGCCATAGGTCAGGGCGTCGTCTCGCCTCACACGTCCCGCCGCCACCGGCCGCCCCCGCGTGCGCCGCATCAGGGCGTCTGTCTCGCCCTCCAGCGCCATGTTCAGCGCCCCGGCCGCCCCGGCGCCGACGGCGATGCACAAGACGGCGATGGCCGCCAGCCACGGATCGACATCGCCGCCCGCCGCCACCAGCCCGGTCACCGCCGTAAAGATCACCAGCGACATGACGCGCGGCTTCAGCAGCTGGAAATAGTCTTCCGGCTGGGCGGTCGAGACGACGGGGGCGGCGGGTGTGGGCATCGGGCCGGGGTCTTACTCCGCTAGGCGTCGGGATGAAACGTCGAGGGCTCAGGCGATGTCGCCTGAGCCCCCAATGTCCAGTTTGGACTCGCGTCCAGCGCGTTCAGGACATCCTCCCGCGCCGGAAACGGGGTCAGTGGTGATCCGCCTTGACCACCGGCAGCTCGTTGAACTGGTGGTGCGGCGGGGGCGAGCTGAGGGTCCACTCCAGGGTCGTGGCGCCCTCACCCCACGGGTTGGCGACACCCTTGCGACGGCGCACGGCGGCCTCGACCAGCATGATCAGGAACACGACCACGCCGACCACCGTGATGGCGTAGCCCACCGACGAGACGTGGTTCCAGAGAGTATAGGCTTCCGGATAGTCCACGTAACGCCGCGGCATCCCCTGCAGTCCCAGGAAGTGCTGCGGGAAGAAAACCAGATTTACGCCGATGAACATGATCCAGAAGTGGGTCGCGCCGAGGAATTCGTTGTATTTCACCCCAAACATCTTCTCGAACCAGTAATAGAAGCCCGCGAAGATGGCGAAGACGGCGCCCAGAGACAGCACATAGTGGAAGTGCGCCACGACGTAATAGGTGTCGTGAAGGCTGTAATCCATGGCGGCATTAGCCAGGACCACGCCGGTCACGCCGCCGACGGTGAACAGGAAGATGAAGCCGACGGCCCACAGCATGGGCGTCTTGAAGCTGATGGATCCGCCCCACATGGTGGCGATCCAACTGAAGATCTTCACCCCCGTCGGCACCGCGATGATCATGGTCGCGGCCACGAAATAGGCGCGCAGATTGATCGGCATGCCCACGGTGTACATGTGGTGGGCCCACACCACGAAGCCGATGAAGCCGATGGCCACCATGGCGTAGGCCATGGCCAGATAGCCGAACACCGGCTTCTTGGAGAAGGTCGAGACGATGTGGCTGATGATGCCGAAGCCCGGCAGGATCAGGATGTAGACCTCCGGGTGGCCGAAGAACCAGAACAGGTGCTGGAACATCACCGGATCGCCGCCGCCGGCGGGATTGAAGAAGCTGGTGCCGAAGTTGCGATCGGTCAGCAGCATGGTGATGGCGCCCGCCAGGACCGGCAGCGACAGCAGGAGCAGGAAGGCGGTGATCAGCACCGACCAGGCGAACAGCGGCATGCGGTGCAGGGTCATGCCCGGTGCGCGCATGTTGAAGATGGTCGTGATGAAGTTGACCGCGCCCAGGATCGACGAGGCGCCCGCGACGTGCAGCGAGAAGATCGCCAGGTCCATCGCCGGCCCGGTGTGACCCGTGGTCGACAGCGGCGGATAGATGGTCCAGCCCCCGCCGAAGCCGCGTCCCGGCCCGCCGTCGACGAACATCGACAGGCACAGCAGGATCCAGGCGGCCACCAGCAGCCAGAACGACACGTTGTTCATGCGCGGGAAGGCCATGTCCGGCGCGCCGATCATGATCGGGACGAACCAGTTGCCGAAGCCGCCGATCATGGCCGGCATGACCATGAAGAAGATCATGATCAGGGCGTGGGCCGTGACGGTGACGTTGTAGCCGTGCTTCGACGCCTCGACGATGCCGAGTTGCTGGATGATCGAGCCTTCGCGGAACAGCTGGATGCCCGGCTCGGCCAGTTCCCACCGGATCAGTCCCGACAGGGCGCCGCCCACGATTCCCGCCATGATGGCGAAGATCAGGTACAGGGTGCCGATGTCCTTGTGGTTCGTCGAGAGGAACCAGCGGGTGAAAAAGCCCGGCTTGTGATCGTGCCCGTGGTCGTCGTGGTGACCGTGAGCGGTGGCGGTTGCGGTGGCCATATCGTGGTCTTCCGAATTCTTGCTCAGGCGGCCGGCGCGGTCGCAGTTGGGGCGGCGGCGCCCGGGGTCGGCTCATCGCCGGCGGCGGGCGTCTCCGGAGAAGCGGGTCCGGCGGCGGGGGTCTCGGCGCCGGCCGCCTCGGCTTCAGCGGCGGCGGTGTTGGCCGCTTCCTGGGCCGCGGCTTCCTGGGCGGCGGCCTCGGCGGCCGCGTCGGCGGCGGCGGGCATCGACCCGCCGCGGCTGACCACCCAGGCCTCGAACTCGGCCTGGGTCACCACATTGATCTGGATCGGCATGAAGGCGTGGTCGACGCCGCACAGTTCCGAACACTGGCCATAGAAGGTGCCGACGCGGTCGGCGCGGAACCAGGTTTCGTTGACCCGGCCCGGGATGGCGTCGGTCTTGATGCCGAAGGCCGGCAGGGCCACGGCATGGATCACGTCGGCGGCGGTGACCAGCAGGCGGACGGTCTGGCCGACCGGCACCACCATCGGCTCGTCTGCGGCCAGGCGATACAGCTGCGGAGTCGTCTCGCTCTCCGGCAGCATGTTGGAGATGTATTCCGGCACTGCCTGGTCCGGATACTCATAGGCCCAGTTCCACTGGTTGCCGGTGACCTTAACCGTCAGGTCCGGCTCGGGCATGTTCTCGTAGGCGAACAGCAGGCGGAACGAGAAGATGGCGATGATGAAGAGGATCACCACCGGCACGATCGTCCAGATCACCTCGATCAGGGTGTTGTGGCTCCAGCGCGCCGGGGTGGGGTTGCGCTTGGCGTTATAGCGGAAGGCCACCCACAGCAGCAGGCCCAGCACGAACAGGCTGATCACCACGATGACCGGCAGCAGGATCACATTGTGGAAGAAGTGCGCGCTCTCCTTCAGCGGCGAAGCCGCTGGCTGGAGACCCATGGCGCCCGGCGTCGGCTGACCCATCAGGCCTTCGGAGGCCAGGGCAGGGCCCGCGGTGAACATCAGGCTCGTGGCCGCCAGCATGGTCGAGGCGACCATGGACCTGGCTCGCTTGCCCATCCCCATTCGAGAAATCCTCAATAGCCGTTTCCGGACAGCCTCTTGCGAAGCGGTCGCAACACCATGCGGCGGGCCTTTCCGGCCCGCTTCGCGTCAGGGCGGTCCATATCGGCTCGCTCCGCGCTTGCCAAGCACAAGCCAGCCTTTCGACCGCGTTCGGAGGTCGCATCCTTAAACTTTCGTCATGTCACGCAAGCTACCTTGTGTCACCAGCTAGCAGGCGATACACCAGTCCTCAGCCACGGAGGGCCCATGCCCGAGATCATTGAAACCCAGTTGAAGAAAGGCGTGCTGAGCCTGTGCGTGCTGGCCCTGCTGGCCCGCGGCGACAGCTATGCCTACGAAATCGCCAGTCGCCTGGCCGAGGGCGTCGATATGGGGGAAGGCACCATCTATCCCCTGATGCGCCGGCTGCAGTCGGACGGCCTGGTCGAGACCTATCTGGTCGAATCGCCCGCGGGTCCGTCTCGCAAATACTACCGGCTGACGCAGGCCGGCCGTGACAGCCTGGCGCGGCAGAGCGCCGACTGGACCGCCTTCGCCCGCGCGGTCGACGCCATCGTCGATGCGCCCTTCCCCGATCCCGCGACCGTCGATGCAGCGGCGGCCGCTCCGCAGAACGAGGCCCGCTCATGACCCGCGTCGATTTCCTCGCCCGCCTCAAGGCGGGGCTCGCCGGCATGCCGATCGGCGCCCAGGCCGAGATCCTCAATGACTACGAGCGCCACTTCGACGATGGCAAGGCCGCCGGCCGCACCGAGGCCGAGGTCTCGGCCGCGCTGGGTGACCCCGACCGGCTGGCCCGCGAACTTCGCGCCGAACAGGGGCTGAAACGCTGGGAGGATCAGAGGAATCCATCCAGCGCAGCCGCCGCCATCTTCGCCCTGGTCGGCCTCGGCGCCCTAGACATCATCATCCTGTTGCCGCTGCTAACCGCGGTGGTCAGCGCCCTGGCCGGCCTGTTCGTCGGCGCCATCGGGGTGTTCATCGCCGGCGGCGGCGTTCTCGCCATCGGGCCTTTCACCGATCCTCCGGGCGGTCCGTTCGCGGCCGTGCTGCTGGGCCTCGGCATGATGGGGGGCGCGGTGTTCGGCGCCGCCATCCTGACCATCCTGTCGATCTGGCTGGTCAACGGCCTGGTCTGGTTCGCCCGCCTTCATTACCGCCTGCTCAAGCCGGCGCTCGATCAGCACACCACCCCCGCCCAAGGAGCCCGCCCATGATCCGCACCCTCGCCATCATCGCTGGCGCCGGCCTGGCGCTGTCCATCGTCGGCATCGGCGGCGCGGCCGCCCTGGGCGGCGCCGACATCCGCGCC
>CAXBPJ010000124.1:0-5466 GCA_963977325.1 uncultured Brevundimonas sp.
GTCGATCTCATCGGCGGGGCGCTCTTCACCGCCAGGCAGACCGGAACGGCCTGCCTGGAAGCCGCCTGCATGGGCCGCAAGGCGGTGCTGATGGGCGATATCTGGTTCTCCCACTGTCCCAACGTCTATCGCTTCGAGGAATTGACCGATTTCGCCACCCTGATGGCGGCGCCGGTTCAGGATCGCGCCGCCGTCGAGGCGTTCGTCGAGGCCTGGGCGCGCCGCTACACCGTCAACGGCTATGTCACCGGCTCCTTCATGCGAATGCAGGGTCAGCGCTCCACCGAAGCCGGCTTCGGCCTGGGTAAAACCGCTTGGGAGATCGCCCGCAGCTTCAAAAAGGCCGGGCTGATCTAGGTGACGATCGAAGCCCCAAACTTGCATGTGTTTTTGCCGGGGCGGTCATCTCTGGACAAATCGGCTGCGCGAGTAGCCGGCATCTTTACAACGCGGGCTTGGCCACCAGCGACGAGCCGAGCCGTCACATAGGAGCCGATCAGTCCGTACGCCCCAATGACCGCGATCCGCATCCGTTTCGCTTGGCGGGTCAAACGCGGGTGTGAAAGCGGCGGCTCCGACGCGGCTGGGCCCGAACCTCAAAGAAAAACGGCCCCGGATCGCTCCGGGGCCGTTGATCGGCTTGGTCGGCAGGTCTTGGTCTTACTTGATCTGGACCTTGGCGCCGGCCTCGGTGAGCTTCTTGGCGATCTCTTCGGCCTGCTGCTTGGAGACGTTCTCGACGACGTTCTGCGGAGCGCCTTCGACCAGGTCCTTGGCTTCCTTGAGGCCCAGGTCCGAGCGGACGCCGCGGACTTCCTTGATGACGTTGATCTTCTTGTCGCCGCCGTCGGTCAGGACGACGGTGAACTCGGTCTGCTCTTCACCGGCCGGGGCGGCGTCGCCACCGGCGCCGCCACCGGCGGGCATGGCCATGGCCACCGGAGCGGCGGCGCTGACGCCCCACTTTTCTTCCAGCAGCTTGGACAGTTCGGCGGCTTCGAGGACGGTCAGCGAGGACAGGTCTTCGACGATCTTGGACAGGTCAGCCATGGGATAGTTTCCTTCGGAGGATTGGGTTGGATAGTGGAGTGCGGAGATGGATGAGGCTTACGCCGCGTCCTTGGTGGCGTAGGCGTTGAACACCCGGGCCAGCTGGCCGGCGGGCGCCTGAACGACACCGGCGATCTTGGTCGCGGGAGCGTTGATGAGGCCCAAGAGCGAGGCGCGGATCTGGTCCAGCGACGGCAGTTTCGACAGGGTCGAAACACCGGCGGCGTCCAAAACCTTGTCACCCATGAAGCCGCCCTGGACGACGAACTTGTCGTTGCCCTTGGCGAAGTCGGCGGTGACCTTGGCGGCCGTCACCGGATCGGGCGCATAGGCGATGCCCACGGGGCCCTTGAACAGGCCGTGGTAGTCGCTGCCCTCTTCGGCTTCGAGCGCCTTGAGCGCCAGGCGGTTCTTGACCACCTTGAACGCGCCGCCTTCCTTGCGGAGGCGGCCGCGCAGGTCTTCCATGTCCGCAACGGTCAGACCCAGGTTGTGGGTCACGACCACGGCGCCGGCGTCGGCGAACACGCCCTTGAGCGTCTCGATCGACTCGGCCTTTTGTGCGCGGTCCATTGCGGTCTCCAGTCAGTCGTTCGCCGCCGGGGTCATTCCCGACGACGTCTGGCCTGAAGCCGATCGCGTCGCCGCGAGCGGATCAGGGCCGGTCGTATTGTCCGAAGGAAGCCGATATCCCCGTCCGTCCCGGAGCTCGGGCCGACAGGCGGGATCGTCTGCATCCCCATCTCCCCTCGGCGACCAGGGGGCTCCCTGGCGGTTACGGCGTGGGTGGCCCCCACGCCCCGAAGTTCTCGGACAGGCGTCGCCCCGGCGGACCGGAGCGAAGAAGGCGCGCTCTATACAGGGTCGGGAGAGGAAATCAACCGCAGGACTGCGGCGTCAGTCGTCGTGAAGCGCGCCGAAGGCCTGGATGAGAGCCGTGAGCTCCGGCTCGTCCACCAAGGGCGCAGCCTCGCGCGGCGCCATCCAGCGACGCTCACGTTCGTCGGCCTCGGGCCAGGCGTCGGCCTGCTCCGTCACCTCGAGCGGAAACAAATCCACCACGCAGGGCTGGAGCCGGTTGTTCTTCAGACGCTTGTCGTAGCGGAAGGCGCCCAGCGGCTGAGGGTCGATCACGCCGCGCACCCCGGCCTCTTCCCAGGCCTCCTGGGCGGCCGCCTCGGCGGCGGTCTTCCTGGGCATGGGCCAGCCCTTGGGCGTGACCCAGCGCCGCGTCTCGCGCGAGGTGATCAGCAGCACCTCAACGCCCTGCGCCGAGCGCCGCCACGGCAGGGCGGCGACTTGACGACGGTGGTCGCGAACGACCCTGACGCCCTTGCGTCGGGACATGGCGGACGGCGCTCCGGGAACCGCGAGTCGCCCGATCGGCGCTTTCGCAGGGGCGAGGCGTTTAGCCGCCGGGTTTCCGCACGTCAAGAAATCCGGCCACGGACCATTTCATCGGCTGCTGTGCGGCAGCTTGACGCACCCTCAATTCGTGTCAGGTTACAAACCTGTAATCGTCCGTACTCTCGAGTTTTCCTCATGAACCTGGGCTCTCCCCAGTCCGACCTGTTGCGGCAGGCCGGTGAGCGTCTGGCGCGCATGGACCCGCATGGGGCTCTCGATCTGATTGGCCAGGCCGAAAAACTGGGCGGCCGCACCCACAACTCCATACTGAACCGGGCCCTGGCCCTTCGGTTGATGGGCGACTTCCACGGCTCGCTGGCGATGATCGATGACGCCCTGGCCATCCAGCCCTATGATTTCATCGCCCTGCTGGCCAAGGGAGCCCTGCTGGAGAAGATCGGCCGGCCCAAGAGCGCCGCCGAGGTGTTCAGAAACGCCCTTAAGATCGCCCCGCCGCGCGAACGCTGCCCGCCCGCCATCCTGGCCCAGATCGACTACGCCGACAGCTTCGTGAGACGCCATGCCGAGCAGCTAGGGGAGGCCATGCGCCGCGCCGTCGCGGACATGGGCTCGGACCTGGACGAGGCTACCCGAGACCGGTTCGAGGAGGGACTGGAGATCTACGCCGGCCTCAAGCCCGCGCCCAAGCAAGAGCCGATCCTGCTGAATTATCCGCGCCTGCCGGCCATCCCCTTCTACGACCGCGCCCTGTTTCCTTGGCTGCCGGAACTGGAAGCTGCGACCGACACCATCAAGACCGAGCTTGAGGCCCTGCTGTCCGCCGATTTCGACGCCTTCGCGCCCTATATCCAGTATCCGAAGGGCGCCCCGGTTAATCAGTGGGGCGAACTCAACCACTCGCGCAAATGGACCTCCCTGTTCCTGTGGCGCGACGGCGAAAAGCAGCAGGAGGTCTGCGGCCGCTGCCCCCAGACCACCGCGCTGCTGGAACGCCTGCCGATGGCGGAGCAAGACGGATTCGCGCCCACGGCGGTGTTCTCGGCGCTGCAGCCCCAAACCCACATCCCGCCGCATACGGGCTCGGCCAATGTGCGGCTCCTGACCCACCTGCCGCTGATCCTGCCGGGTCCGGCGCGGTTTAGGGTAGGCAACCGGACGCGGGAGTGGGAGATGGGCCGCGCCTGGGTCTTTGACGACACCATCGAACATGAGGCCTGGAACGATGCCGACGCCCTCAGGGTCATCCTGATCTTCGACGTGTGGAACCCCTATCTGGCCGAAGGTGAAAAGGCCCTGATCACCGCCATGATGAAGGCCCAGCGCCAATTCGCGCAGGATGAATAACGCGCCCATGGTCGTTGGCCCTTGGCAACTGGCCGGTTCATCACAACGAACACGACGAAAGGCACAGCGGGCACGACGGGGTCGTGCGCGCCGTCAGACCAGCAACCTCATCGCTTTGGTTTGATCGACGCCTTGCGTCGATCCAGCCGCCCCTGCCGTAACCGCCGTATCGTCTCGACGACGACAGCGCCTCGGACCCCGTCGTGTTCGTCGTGAAGCCGTGGTGTTCGTTGTGATGAACCCACCTTCACCGGTCATTGCGAACGAAAACGGCGGCGCGGATCGCTCCGCACCGCCGTAATCTTTACGGGTCTGCCGCTCTGAAAGCGATCAGGCTCCCAGCGAGGCCGGGTCGACCTTGAAGCCGGGGCCCATGGTCGAGCTGAGGCTGATCTTCTTCACATAGGTGCCCTTGGCGCCCGAAGGCTTGGCCTTGTTCAGGGCGTCGACGATCGCCTTGACGTTGGCTTCCAGGGCGTCCTGGGTGAAGGAGGCCTTGCCGATGCCGGCGTGGACGATGCCCGCCTTCTCGACGCGGAACTCCACGGCGCCGCCCTTGGCGTCCTTGACGGCTTGGGCGACGTT
Source organism: uncultured Brevundimonas sp. (assembly GCA_963977325.1). Lineage (GTDB taxonomy): Bacteria > Pseudomonadota > Alphaproteobacteria > Caulobacterales > Caulobacteraceae > Brevundimonas. The sequence continues at coordinate 4,348 of CAXBPJ010000124.1, forward strand.
CGGGGTCACGGTGCCGACCTTGGGGTTCGGCATCAGGCCGCGCGGGCCCAGCACCTTACCCAGGCGGCCGACCAGGGCCATCATGTCCGGCGAGGCGATCACGCGGTCGAACTCCATGAAGCCGCCGTTGATCTTTTCGTACAGGTCTTCGGCGCCGACATGCTCGGCTCCGGCGGCCTTGGCTTCTTCGGCCTTGGCGTCCTTGGCGAAGACGGCGACGCGGACGTCACGGCCGGTGCCGGACGGCAGGTTCACGACACCGCGGACCTGCTGGTCGGCGTGACGCGGATCGACGCCCAGGTTGACGGCGATCTCGATCGACTCGTCGAACTTGGCCTTGGCGTTGTCCTTCACCGCCTTGATGGCGTCGGAGTAGGCCATCAGCGCCTCGCGGTCGCCGGTCCAGGCCTGAATGCGCTTGGGTTGCTTCGCCATGGTCAGGCCTCCACCACCTTGAGGCCCATCGCGCGGGCCGAGCCTTCGATGATCTTGGTCGCGGCGTCGAGGTCGTTCGCGTTCAGATCCTTCATCTTCTTCTCGGCGATCTCCTGCAGTTGCTTGCGGGTGACCTTGCCGGCGGTCTCGCGGCCCGTGAGCTTGGCGCCCGACTTCAGGCCGGTGGCCTGTTTCAGGTACCAGGTCGCCGGCGGCGTCTTGGTGATGAAGGTGAAGCTCTTGTCCTGATAGACGGTGATGACGGTCGGCAGGGGCGTGCCCTTGCCTTCCTTCTCGGTGCGCGCGTTGAACTCCTTGCAGAAGCCCATGATGTTGACGCCGCGCTGACCCAGAGCCGGGCCGATTGGGGGCGAAGGCGTGGCGGAACCCGCCGGCACCTGCAGCTTGATATAGCCGAGTACCTTCTTGGCCATTGATCTCTCCTAACGATGAAGCCCCGCCAGATCGGGCGGGGCCGGTGAGCCGTGGTGCGGCATGGCGGCCTCCCACGGATTTGGGACCCTCTTTCGAGGGAGGCGGGCGTGTAACAGAGCGGCGAGGACGTGGCAACGACTCTCCTCACCGTCGCGCAGCGATGGGAGGGGGACCGCGAAGCGGTGAAGGGGCCTTGCGTCCGCGAGCGCCGGCTTCGCCGTCGCGCCCCTCCGTCAGGCCTGCGGCCCG
>CAXBPJ010000125.1:0-5377 GCA_963977325.1 uncultured Brevundimonas sp.
TCGCCTCGAACGCCAAGTGCAGGGCATCGGGATGCCCGGCGTCGATCGCCGCGCCGAAGACGAAATACTTGCCCCAGAAGCCGGCGAAGGGCGGCATGCCCAGCACCGACAGGGCCAGGATGGTGATGGCGATGGCCGTGACAGGCCGGTCCTGCTTCAGGCCCGCGAAATCCTCGATCCGCCGGATCGGACGCCCGCCCCGGCTCAGCGCCAAGAGACAGGCGAAGAGACCGATGGTGTCGATCATGTAGAAGGTCATGAACATCAGCATGGCCTGCAGGCCCTCGGCCGTGCCCGCCGCGATGCCAAGAAGCGCGTAACCGATGTTGGCGATCGACGAATAGGCCAGCAGCCTCTGCACGTCCCGTTGGGCCAGGCCGCCGAAGGCGCCGACCGCAAAGGAGATCACGCAGATGATGACCAGCACCTGGCTCCAGTCCGCAAGCGCGCCGCCGAAGCCTTCCGACAGGGTGCGGGCGAACAGCACCATCGCCGCCATTTTCGGCGCCGTGGTGAAGAAGGCGACCATTGGCGTGGGCGCGCCCTCATAGACGTCGGGCGTCCACATGTGGAACGGCGCGGCCGAGACCTTGAACGCCAGGCCGCAGATCAGGAACACCAGGCCGAAGATCAGCCCCGCCCCGGCGTCGCCCGAGGCGACCACGGCGATGTCCTCGAACCGCATCGATCCGGTGAAGCCATAGACCAGGCTGGCCCCGTACAGCAGCAGCCCCGACGACAGCGCGCCCAGCACGAAATACTTCAGTCCCGCCTCGGACGCCTTGGCGTCGTCCCTATGGAAGGCGGCCAGCACGTAGAGGGCCAGCGAATGCAGCTCGACCCCGATGTAGAGGGCGATCAGGTCGCCGGCCGAGACCATCATGGCCATGCCGACGGCCGCCAGGATGATCAGGATTGGAAACTCGAACCGGGCGATGCCGGCTCGCCTCGTCCATCCGGCGCCCAGCACGATGGCCAGGGCGCTGAACAGATAGATCACCACCTTGCCGTAAACCGCCAGCGGATCGGCCACGAAGGCCCCGTTGAAGGCCACCCCCAGCGGCGCGGTCCCGGCGACGCCGGCGGCCACCACCAGCAGGAGGGCGCCGATCCACGAGATCGGCCCGGCCGACTTCTCGCCCCAGAAGGCGCCGACGACCAGCAGCACCAAGGCGCCCACCGCCAGGGTGATCTCCGACGCCGCCAGCGGCAGCGCCTGGCTAAGGTCGATCGAGAAAGGGACTTCGGAAACGGTCATGGGATCAACCGCCGATCGCGGCGCGATAGGTGGCGACCAGGGCGTTCACCGAGCCCTCGGTCAGGTCCAGCACGGCGCCGGGCTGCACGCCCAGCCAGATCGTGCCGATGATCAGCGGGACGAACACGCCCAGCTCGCGCCGGTCGATGTCGGTGATCGTGGCCAGCTTGGGATTGGTGATCTCGCCGAACATGACGTTGCGATACAGCGTCAGGGCATAGACCGCCGACAGGATCACCCCAAAGGCCGCGCCGAACGCCACCCAGGTCGAATAGCCATAGGCGCCGGCCATGGTCAGGATCTCGCCGATGAAGCCCGACGTTCCCGGCAGGCCGACATTGGCCATGGTGAACATCAGGAAGATGGCGGCGTACCACGGCATGCGGCTGGTCAGCCCGCCGTAGAAGGCGATCTCACGGGTGTGCATCCGGTCGTAGATGACGCCCACGCACAGGAACAGCGCGCCCGAGATCAGGCCGTGGCTGATCATCTGGAAAACCGCGCCCTGCACCCCCTGCTCATTGCCGGCGAAGATGCCCATGGTCACGAAGCCCATGTGCGCCACCGACGAATAGGCGATCAGCTTCTTGATGTCGGTCTGCCGGAAGGCGACCAGCGAGGTGTAGATGATGGCGATGACCGACAGCACCATGACCAGGGGCGCGAACAGCTCGGACGCCTCAGGGAACATGGGCAGGTTGAAGCGCAGGAAGCCGTAGCCGCCCAGCTTCAGCAGGATGCCGGCCAGGATCACCGATCCCGCCGTCGGCGCCTGGACGTGGGCGTCGGGCAGCCAAGTGTGCACCGGCCACATCGGCATCTTCACCGCGAAGGAGGCGAAGAAGGCCAGCCACAACAGCTGCTGGGTCAGAGGATCGAAGCCGAACTCCGCCAGCTCAGGGATGCTGGACGTGCCCGCGACGCGGGTCATGTACAACATGGCCGCCAGCATCAGGACGGACCCCAGCAGGGTGTAGAGGAAGAACTTGTAGGCCGCGTAGATCCGGTTCTGCCCGCCCCAGATGCCGATGATCAGGAACATCGGGACGAGGCCGCCCTCGAAGAAAATGTAGAAGAGATACAGGTCCAGCGCCGTGAACACGCCGATAACCAGCGTCTCCAGGATCAGAAAGGCGATCATGTACTCGACTACCCGATGCTCGATGGAGCGCCAGCTGGCCACGATGCAGATCGGCATCAGGAACGCCGTCAGCAGCACGAACAGGATCGAGATGCCGTCGACGCCGAGGTGATAGGCGGCGCCCGCAAACCAGGGCACATACTCCACGAACTGATAGGCCGTGCTCGAGGCGTCGAACGCCGCGACCAGAACCACCGCGACCGCCAGGGTCGCCAGCGTGGTGATCAGGGCGATCCAGCGCGCGGCCGGCGCCGTCGCGTCGGCCGACTTGGACGCCAGGCGCGTTCCCAGAAGGATCAGCGCGCCGACGAGGGGCAGGAAGGTGACGATGCTGAGGATATAGGGCACGGGCGTCAGGCTCCCCACCGCGCGATGACGACGGCCAGAAGGCCCGCCACGCCCAGCAGCATCACAAAGGCATAGTGGTACACATAGCCGGACTGGACCTTGGCCAGCCGTCCGGCGGATTTCAGCGAGGCCCAGGCGGCGCCGTTCGGCCCCAGCCCGTCGATGATCTTCACATCCCCAATCTTCCAGAACAGGTCGCCCAGCGCCTTGGCGCCCCGCACGAAGATGCGGTCATAAAGTTCGTCGAAGAACCACTTGTTGTAGAGGAACCGATACAGCGGCCCGTTCCGCTCGGCCCAGACTCGCGCCAGCCCTTCTCTCAGCACGTAGAGCCAGATCGCGAAGGCCGTGCCCGCCAGAGAGAAGACCAGCGGCGCCCACAGCACCCAGGTCGGCACGTAGTGGCTGTCGTGCAGGACGTGGTTCTCGGCTCGCGTGAAGATGGCCTCGCGCCAGAAGTGCTCGGCATGATGGCCGACGAAGAACTCGTAGAAGACGAAGCCCGAGGCGATCGCGCCGACCGACAGCAGCAAGAGCGGCACGAGCATTACCCACGGGCTCTCGTGCGGCTTCAGAGGCCAGTGATGGTGTCAGGCCGGCGGCGAACAGGCCGATGAAGAAGACGAACAGACCCATGGGGCTGTAACCGGCCGAGGCGAAGGCGCTCTCCAGGATTGAGTCCTTGGAATAGAAGCCGGCGAAACCCCACTTCAGCCCCGGGATGCCCAGGCCGGTGATGGCGATCGTGCCGATGGTCATCACGCCATAGGTGATGGGCAAGAGCTTCCACAGCCCACCCATCTTCCGCATGTCCTGCTCGTGGTGCATGCCGTGGATCACGGAGCCCGCGCCCAGGAACAGCAGCGCCTTGAAAAAGGCGTGGGTGAACAGGTGGAACATGGCGGGCTGATAGGCGCCCACGCCGGCGGCGAAGAACATGTAGCCCAGCTGCGAACCGGTCGAATAGGCGATGACCCGCTTGATATCGTTCTGGGTCAGGCCGACCGTGGCGGCGAACAGGGCCGTGATACCCCCGATCAGGGCGACGATCTGGCTGGCCACCGGCGCGTACTCGAACAGGGGGCTCAGCAGACAGACCATATAGACGCCGGCCGTCACCATGGTCGCCGCGTGAATCAGGGCCGAGACCGGCGTCGGGCCCTCCATGGCGTCCGGCAGCCAGGTGTGCAGGAAGAACTGGGCCGACTTGCCCATGGCGCCGATGAACAGCAGGAAGGCCGCTATATCGAGCGCCGACCAGGTGTGGCCCAGGAACTCCCAGCCCCGGCCTTCCCACGATGCGATCATGGGGAACAGCTCGGCGAACTGGATGGTGCCGAACATCCAGAAGACGGTGAAGATGCCGAGCGCAAAGCCGAAGTCGCCGACCCGGTTGACCACGAAGGCCTTGATGGCGGCGGCGCTAGCCGTGGGCTTCTTGTACCAGAATCCGATCAGCAGATAGGACGCCAGCCCCACCCCTTCCCAGCCGAAGAACAGCTGCATGAAGTCGGCGGCGGTGACCAGCGCCAGCATGGCGAAGGTGAACAGCGACAGATAGGCGAAGAACCGGGGCTTGTCCGGATCCTCAGCCATGTAGCCCCAGGAATACAGGTGGACCAGCGACGACACCGTGGTCACCACCACCAGCATGACCGCCGACAGGGCGTCGATGCGGATCGCCCAGTTCGACTGGAAATCGCCGACATTGATGAAGGGCGCGATCTGGACGGTGAAGGGCTCCAGATGCCCCCAGGTCCACGACCCGAACACGATCCAGGCCACGGCGGCCGAGAAGAACAGCAGGCCCGTCGTGACGGCCTGAGACACGACATTGCCGATCCGCCGGCCGAAGAAGCCCGCGATGGCCGCGCCCAGAAGCGGGGCGAAGACGCCGAGAGTGACGAGAAGTTCGAGGGTCACGGCCGGATCAGCCCTTCACTCATTTCGATCCCGCTCATCCCCGCGAAAGCGGGGACCCAGTGATTTTGGGAGGCGCGGACGGTCGGGTTCAACAGACGGGTTTCGCCGGCGACGACGGCGAAGCCAAAGACCTGGATCCCCGCTTTTGCGGGGATGAGCGGAAAGAGACGGTTCATCCCTTCATCACCGAAGCATCGTCCACCGCGATGTCGCCGCGGTTGCGGAAGAAGGTCACCAGAATGGCCAGGCCGACCGCCGCCTCGGCCGCGGCCACGGTCAGGACGAACATGGCCATGATCTGCCCCTGGACGTCGTTCAGATAGGCCGAGAAGGCGACGAAATTGATGTTCACCGACAATAGGATAAGCTCGATCGACATCAGGATGATGATGACGTTCTTGCGGTTCACGAAGATGCCGAAGATCCCGGCGACGAACAATATCGCGCCCACGACCAGGTAATGTGTCAATCCGATCATCAGTTCAGTCCCTCCGGGCTCTCTCACCCGTTGATATTCCGTTGGCTGGGGCGGAGGCTTACAGCCCCTGCCCCGGCTTGACGTCGCGCAGCTGCATGGCCTTGGCCGGATCGCGGTGCATCTGGGCGATCACGTCCTGGCGCTTGACGTTGGTGCGGTGCCGCATCGTCAGCGTGATCGCCCCGATCATCGCGACCAGCAGGATCAGGCCCGAAATCTGGAACGGCAG
>CAXBPJ010000126.1:0-5373 GCA_963977325.1 uncultured Brevundimonas sp.
GCCTGGCCGGCCGGCCGTTCAACGTCGGTTCGCCGCGCCAGATCGGCGACATCCTGTTCGGCGAGCTGAACCTGCCGGGCGGCAAGAAGACCGCCTCGGGCCAATGGGGCACGGTGGCCAGTGTGCTCGAGGAGCTGGCCCTGACCCACGAGCTGCCGCGCGCCATTCTGGACTGGCGCCAGCTGTCCAAGCTGAAGGGCACCTATACCGACGCCCTGATCGAGGCGCTGGACCCCGAGACGAACCGCGTCCACACCTCCTACCAGCTGGCCGCCGCCTCGACCGGGCGGCTGGCGAGCTCCGACCCGAACCTGCAGAACATCCCGATCCGCACCGAGACCGGCCGGCAGATCCGCCAGGCCTTCGTGCCCGCGCCCGGCCATGTGCTGATCTCAGCCGACTACAGCCAGATCGAGCTGCGCCTGCTGGCCCACATCGGCGACATCCCGGAACTGAAGCGCGCCTTCAAGGCCGGGATCGACATCCATACGGCCACCGCGTCCGAGATGTTCGGCGTGCCGGTGGAGAGCATGGACGCCGAGACCCGCCGGCGCGCCAAGGCGATCAATTTCGGCATCGTCTACGGCATCTCGGCCTTCGGCCTATCCAATCAGCTGGGCATCGAGCAGGGCGAGGCCGGGGCCTATATCAAGACCTATTTCGAGCGCTTCCCCGGCATCCGCGCCTATATGGACGCGACCAAGAAGTCGGTCCGCGAGACGGGCGAGGTCTCGACCCTGTTCGGCCGCCGCATCCCCATCCCGGCGATAAGCTCTAAATCCGCCGCCGAGCGCAGCTTTGGTGAGCGCGCCGCCATCAACGCCCCGATCCAGGGCGCTGCGGCCGACATCATCCGCCGAGCCATGATCCGCATGCCGGGCGCCCTGTCCGAGGCCGGCTTAGCCACCCGCATGCTGCTCCAGGTCCACGACGAACTGGTGTTCGAGGCGCCCAAGGCGGAGGCGGAGACCGCCATGGCCGTGATCCGACGCGTGATGGAGGAGGCGCCCCTGCCGGCCGTTCAGCTGAGCGTGCCCTTGGTGGTCGAGGCCAAGGCCGCCGCCAACTGGGACGAGGCGCACTGATCCGGAGCAGCCTAAGGATCGATACTTGACGTTGACGTAAACGTAGGGTTTCTGACGAGCCAGTTTCGAATCCGCACTCGCGCCCTCAGACAGCGCGGCTCTGCGAGCCGGGCGACAGGACCAGCTAGAGAGAGCTCAACCATGGCCGACGCCTACATCTTCGACACGGTCCGTACCCCGCGCGGCAAGGGCAAGAAGGACGGCTCGCTGCACGAGATCACGGCGCTGAGCCTGGCTTCGCAGGTGCTGGAGGCGATTCGCGACCGCAACGACCTGGACACTTCCAAGGTGGACGACGTCATCCTGGGCTGTGTCGCGCCGATCGGCGAGCAGGGGGCCGACATCGCCCGCACCGCCGTTCTGAACGCGGGCTGGGCCCAGACCACCGCCGGCGTCCAGATCAACCGCTTCTGCGCCTCGGGCCTGGAGGCGGTGAACATGGCGGCGGCCAAGGTGAAGGCCGGCGAGGCCGACTTCGCCGTCGGCGGCGGGGTCGAGTCCATGAGCCGGGTGCCGATGGGTTCGGACGGCGGCGCCTGGCCGGTCGATCCGTCCTCGGCCTTTGCGACCTATTTCGTGCCGCAGGGCGTCTCGGCCGACATGATCGCCACCAAATGGGGCTTTTCCCGCGACGACGTCGACGCCTACTCGGTCGAGAGCCACAAGCGCGCCGCCCGCTCTTGGGAAGAGGGCCGGTTCAAGAACTCCGTAGCTCCGGTGAAGAACCAGCTGGGGCTCGTCCAGCTGGACCGCGACGAAACCGTTCGCCCCAACACCGACATGCAGACCCTGGGCGGGCTGAACCCCTCCTTCGCCATGATGGGCGAGATGGCCTTCGACGCCGTGATCAACCAGCGCTACCCGGAGGTGGAGCGGGTCAACCATGTCCACACGCCCGGCAACTCATCGGGCATCGTCGACGGCGCGGCCGGGGTGCTCATCGGCACGCTGGAGGCCGGCAAGGCGCTGGGCCTCAGGCCGCGCGCCCGCATCAAGGGAGCCGCCTCGATCGGCTCGGAGCCGTCGATCATGCTGACCGGCCCCGAATTCGTGACGCGGAAGCTGCTCGACAAGCTGGGCATGGCCAAGTCCGACATCGACCTGTGGGAGCTGAACGAGGCCTTCGCGGCGGTGGTGCTGCGCTACATGCAGGCGCTGGACATCCCGCACGACCAGATCAACGTCTGCGGCGGCGCCATCGCCATGGGCCACCCGCTGGGCGCCACCGGGGCTATGATCACCGGCGTGGTGCTGGACGAGCTGGAGCGGTCCAACAAGGAAACCGCCCTGATCACCCTGTGCATCGGCGGCGGCATGGGCACCGCCACGGTCATCGAACGGGTCTGACGGATCGAGCGCGTCAGTGCTCAAGAACGGGGTTCATCACAGCGGGCACAACGAATTCACAGCGATCACAACGAGAGCCGCTCCCGTCGTGTCCGTCGTGCCATCGTCGTGATCGTTGTGAAGAACCAGCAACGGTCAGCCTCCGCGCTGACGCTGAAAAATGAAGGGCCTTCGGCCGATGGAAAACTTCAAGATCGACGTCGACGCCGACGGAATCGCCCTGATCACCTTCGACGTGCCGGGGCGGTCGATGAACACCCTCACCTCAAGCGTGATGGAAGAAATTCCAGGGTGGGTCGAGCGGGTCAGGACCGACGACGCCATCAAGGGCGCGGTGCTGACTTCGGGCAAGGCCTCGGGCTTCTGCGCCGGGGCCGATCTGGGCGACATGGCCGCGGGCATGCTCGGCGGATCGGACCTGCAGGCAGCCTATGACGCGGGCTGGCGGTTGAACGGCGCGCTTCGCTCGCTCGAGACCTGCGGCAAGCCGATCGCGGCGGCCATCAACGGCCTGGCCCTGGGCGGCGGTCTGGAGCTGACCCTCGCCTGCCATTACCGGGTCACCGAGAACGACAACAAAACCCAGCTGGGCCTGCCCGAGATCAAGGTCGGGCTGTTCCCCGGCGGCGGCGGCACCCAGCGACTGACGCGCCTGATCGGCGTCCAGGCCGCCATGATGGCCATGAGCGAGGGCAAGTCCTTCCGCCCCAACGACGCCAAGGGCGCGGGCATCGTCCACGAGGTGGTCGACAAGGGCCAGTCAGTCGAGGCCGCCAAGGCCTGGGTCAAGTCGGGCGGCAAGGCCGTCCAGCCTTGGGACGAGAAGGGTTACAAACTGCCCGGGGGCGGCCCCTACCACCCTGCCGGCATTCAGAACTTTCTGGTCGGCAACGCCATGGTCCGCAAACAGAGCTGGGGCAATTATCCCGCCGTCATGAATCTGATGCGTGCCGTCTATGAGGGCGTCCAGGTGCCGATGGACGCGGCGCTGCGCATCGAGACGCGCTATTTCATCAAGACCCTGATGACGCCCCAGGCCCAGGGCATGATCCGCAGCCTGTTCCTGTCGAAACAGGAACTGGACAAGGGCGCCGTCCGCCCGGCCGACCAGCCGAAGTCGGACCCCAAGAAGGTCGCCGTTCTGGGCGCCGGAATGATGGGCGCGGGCATCGCCTATGTGCAGGCCATGGCCGGCATCGAGACCATCTTGATCGACCGCGACCAGGCGGCCGCCGACAAGGGCAAGGCCCATGTCGAGGAGCTGCTGAAGAAGCGCCTGTCGCGCGGCCAGCTGACTCAGGAGAAGTTCGACGGCCTGCTCGGCTCCATCACCGCCACCACCGACTACGACCTGATCAAGGGGTCGGACCTGGTCATCGAGGCCGTGTTCGAGAACCGTGAGCTGAAGGCCGAGGTGACCAGGCGCGCCGAGGCCCAGCTTGAGCCCGGCGCCGTGTTCGGCTCCAACACCTCCACTTTGCCGATCACCGGCCTGTCCGAGGCCAGCGCGCGGCCCGAGGACTTCATCGGCATCCACTTCTTTTCGCCCGTCGACAAGATGATGCTGGTCGAGATCATCATGGGCGAGAAGACCGGCCAGGCGGCCCTGGCCAAGGCCCTCGACTATGTCATGAAGATCAGAAAGACCCCGATCGTCGTCAACGACAGTCGCGGCTTCTACACCTCGCGCTGTTTCGCGACCTATGTGGCCGAGGGGCTGGCCATGCTGGAGGAGGGCTATGCGCCGGCCCTGATCGACAACATCGGCCGCATGACCGGCATGCCGCGCGGCCCGCTGGAGATGCACGACGACGTGGCGCTGGACCTGTCGCTGAAGGTCGCCAAACAGACTCAGGCCGACCTCGGAGACTCTTACGTTCCGCTGCCGGGCTCGGAGATCGTCCGCAAGATGGTCGAGGACCTGGGTCGCTATGGCCGCAAGAACGGCAAGGGCTTCTACGACTACGACAGCAAACCGAAAAAGCTGTGGTCCGGCCTCGCCGACCTGGCCCCGGTCACCATCGACGATTCCACCCCGGAATTGGTCGAGGACCAGAAGCGCCGCCTTTTGTACCGCCAGGCCGTCGAGGTCGCGCGCTGCTGGGAAGAGGGCGTCATCGACGACCCGCGCGAGGCCGATGTCGGCGCCATCCTGGCCTGGGGCTTCGCGCCCTGGACCGGCGGCCCGATCACCATGATCGACCAGATCGGCGTGGCGAAATTCGTCGAGCAGGCCGACGCCTACGCCGCCAAATACGGCGACCGCTTCAGCCCACCGCAACTGCTGCGCGACATGGCGGCCAAGGGCGAGACCTTTTACAGCAAATTCCCCGGAGAGAAGAAGGCGGCCTAGGTCGTTCCGGCCGACCGGGCTCAGTGAAAATCCCTTGAGCCCGGCAGGATGCGGACGTCGCGCGGATGGCGGTGGCCGGGCCTGAAGGAGCCGTGGGGACCGTAGGATTCGTCGGCGCGCGACAGCTGGATTTCGGCGACATGGTCCTCGGACAGGCGCGCCAGTTCGTCCGACCGGTCGAAGACGCGGCGGACCATGACGTGGACGACCCCCTCGACGCTCTTTTCCACGACGCCTTCAACCTCCATCAGCCGCGCGCTCATCACCTCGCGACGGAAGTCCTCGAAGGTCCGAGCCCACAGGACGACGTTGGTGATGCCGGTCTCGTCCTCCAGGGTGACGAAGATGGCGTTGCCCTTGCCCGGCCTCTGACGGACCAGGACGACGCCGGCGACCCGCACCAAGGAGCCGCTGCGTCGGGCCTCCGCCGCCTGACAGCTCATGACCCGCTCCGCATCGAAGACGGGCCTGAGGATCTGCATGGGGTGGGCCTTCAGCGACAGGCGCGTGGTCTGATAGTCGGCGGCGACATGCTCGCCCAGAGGCATGGTCGGCAGGCGGGCGTCGGGTTCGGCCCCCCGCTCCCGC
>CAXBPJ010000127.1:0-5357 GCA_963977325.1 uncultured Brevundimonas sp.
GGCATGCGCGGCCTGATGGCCAAGCCGTCGGGCGAGATCATCGAGACGCCGATCACCTCGAACTTCAAGGAAGGCCTGACCGTGCTGGAGTATTTCAACTCCACCCACGGCGCCCGTAAGGGCCTGGCAGACACCGCCCTGAAGACCGCCAACTCGGGCTATCTGACCCGTCGTCTGGTGGACGTGGCCCAGGATTCCATCGTCACCGAGGAAGACTGCGGCTCGACGCGCGGCATTACTCTGCGCGCCGTGGTCGAGGGCGGGGACGTGCTGGTCTCGCTGGGCGCCCGCGTCCTGGGTCGCTACGCGGCCGAGGACATCAAGGAGCCCGGAACGGATACGGTGCTGCTGCCTGCGGACACCTATCTGCAGGAGGAAGAGGTCGAGATCCTGGAGGCCGCGGGCGTTCAGTCGGTCAAGGTCCGTTCGGCCCTGACCTGCGAGGCCGAGGCCGGCATCTGCGCGGCCTGCTATGGCCGTGATCTGGCGCGCGGCACCAACGTCAACATGGGCGAGGCCGTGGGCGTCATCGCGGCCCAGTCCATCGGCGAACCGGGCACCCAGCTGACGATGCGGACCTTCCACATCGGCGGCACCGCCCAGGTGGCGGAAACCTCATTCGTGGAGGCGACCAACGCGGGCGTCGCCAAGATCGTCGGCCCGACCGTCAAGGCGGCGCACGGCGACCTGGTGTCCATGAGCCGCAACGTGGTGGTCACGGTCGTCGTCGACGGCAAGGACCGCGAGAGCCACAAGGTGCCGTATGGCGCGCGCCTGCGCGTGGCGGAAGGCGCCGAGATCAAGAAGGGCCAGCGTCTGGCGGAGTGGGATCCCTACACCACCCCGATCCTGACCGAGGTGGGCGGCGCTGTCCGCTTCGAGGATCTCGCCGATGGCCTCAGCGTCAAGGAAGAGACCGACGAGGCCACGGGCATCACCCAGCGCGTCGTCACCGACTGGCGCGCCAGCCCGCGCGGCTCGGACCTGCGTCCGGCCCTGGGCGTGGTCTCGGGCGACGCCTACGCCAAGCTGGCCTCGGGCTCAGACGCCCGTTACCTGCTGCCGGTTGGCGCCATCCTGTCGGTGGCCAACGGTGACGAGGTCAAGCCGGGCGACGTCCTGGCCCGTCTGCCCACCGAGGGCGCCAAGACCCGCGACATCACCGGCGGTCTGCCGCGGGTGGCGGAGCTGTTCGAGGCCCGTCGTCCCAAGGACTGCGCGGTCATCGCCGAGATGGACGGCCGCGTCGAATTCGGTCGCGACTACAAGAACAAGCGCCGCATCAAGATCACCCCGGAGCCGGACGCGGACGGCAACCAGGGCGAGGCGGTCGAGTTCCTGATCCCCAAGGGCAAGCACATCTCCGTCCACGACGGCGACCTGATCCAGAAGGGCGACTACATCATCGACGGCAACCCCGATCCGCACGATCTGCTGCGCATCCAGGGCGTCGAGTCGCTGGCCGAATACCTCGTGAACGAGGTTCAGGAGGTCTATCGACTGCAGGGCGTGCCGATCAACGACAAGCACATCGAGGTGATCGTTCGCCAGATGCTGCAGAAGGTCGAGATCATTGATCCGGGCGAGACGACCCTGATCAAGGGCGATCACGTCGACGCCGTCGAGGCGGCCGAGGAGAACGCCAAGCTCGGCAAGAAGGGGCGTCAGGCCATCGTCCAGCCGGTGCTGCTGGGCATCACCAAGGCGTCGCTGCAGACCCGCAGCTTCATCTCGGCGGCGTCCTTCCAGGAGACCACCCGCGTCCTCACCGATGCCTCGGTCAACGGCAAGAAGGACACGCTGGAAGGCCTCAAGGAGAACGTCATCGTCGGCCGGCTGATCCCGGCGGGCACCGGCGCCTACCTCCGGTCCTTGCAGAAGATCGCCAACGAGCGCGACGCCAAGCTGACGGCGCAGCGCGAGGCGGCGGTCGAGCCTCTGCCGGCCGACCTGGCCGCCGAACTGGAGCACAGCGAAAGCTGAGCTTCCGATCTGTGAACGAAACGAGGGCCCGGCGGCGACGCCGGGCCTTTTTCGTGGCTTGCGCCTCAATTCAGGTTTCGTCCCCGTGCACCGCCTTAACGCGCTCGCGGAATGTGGGCACAACAGACCGGCAACAGCCCGTATTCCGAGACGTTGAGGCCCGGACATGAACAGAGCCCGCCGCGCCCGCATCGTCGCCACCCTGGGGCCCGCCAGCCGCGCGCCGGGGACCGTGAAGGCGCTGGCCCAAGCGGGCGCTGACGTCTTCAGGCTGAACTTCAGCCACGGATCTCATGAGGACCACGCCGCCGCATTAAAGGCCGTCCGGGGGGCCGAGCTGGCGGTGAAGCGGCCGTTGGGCGTGCTGGCCGACCTTCAGGGCCCCAAGCTGCGGCTCGGCAAATTTCGCGACACCGCCATCGACATAAACCCGGGCGATCGGTTGAGGCTCGATCTCGATCCGACGCCGGGTGACGTGACGCGGGTATCCATGCCGCATCCGGAAATCTTCCAGGCGCTGCGCACCGGGATGATGCTGCTGCTGGACGACGGGCGGGTTCGGCTCAAGGTCGTCGATCGCGCCGACGACTGGGCGGATGTCGAGGTCGAGAGCGGCTTGAAGCTGTCGGACCGCAAGGGCGTGGCAGTGCCTCAGGCCTCGATCCCGATCTCGGCCCTGACGCCCAAGGACCGGGAGGATCTGGCCTTCGCGCTGCGCCTCGGCGTCGACTGGGTGGCGCTCAGTTTCGTGCAGCGCGCCGAGGACATTGCCGAGCTGCGGCGGCTGGTGGACGGCAAGGCCGCCTGCCTGGCCAAGATCGAAAAGCCCCAGGCGCTGGAGCAGCTGGACAGCATCCTGGACTACTGCGACGGCGTCATGGTGGCGCGGGGCGACCTGGGGGTGGAGCTGGATCCCGAAGAGGTGCCGGTGGCTCAGAAGCGCATCCTGCGCGCGGCCCGCCAGCGCGGCGTCCCGGCGATCGTCGCCACCCAGATGCTGGAATCCATGACCTCGGCGCCGGCCCCGACCCGGGCGGAGGCGTCCGACGTCGCCAATGCGGTCTATGAGGGCGCCGACGCCCTGATGCTGTCGGCCGAGACGGCGTCGGGCGACTATCCGCTGGAGGCCGTCGGCATCATGAGCCGGATCATCGAGCGGGTGGAGCGCGATCCGCTGTGGCCCGGCCTGATGGACGCCGAACACGCCGGCATGGACGAACACGATGTCGACGCCCTGGTGGCGGCGGCTCGGAAGGCGGCCGAGGCGCAATCGACGGCCTGTATGGTGGTGTTCACCACGACGGGAGGCACCGCCCGCCGGATGGCGCGGGAACGGCCGCTGCAGCCGGTGCTGGCGCTGACGCCGAAGCCGGAGACAGCGCGGCGGCTAGCTCTGGTCTGGGGATTGGAGCCGCGGCTGGGCAAGCAGCCCGAGTCGCTGGAAAGCCTTACCGACGACGCGGTCGATGCGGCCATGGAGTTCGGACTGGCCGGCAATGGCCAGCGAATCCTCATTTTGGCGGGGACGCCCTTCGGTGCGCCCGGGGCGGCCAATCTGTTGAGACTGGCGCACGCCCCGACCAAGGGGCGTCGCTGATGCAGCGGGGAACGGGGAGGCCGCCTCCTCGTTCTGTCCGGCATGGAGCAGTTCAGGACCACCCCCCGCCTCGATCGCGGCCCCGCGCCGCAAGCCTACGCATCCGTCGCGTGGCGTTCGCCGGAGCCGCGTCGCGAACCAATCCGCCCGGCCAATGACATGGGGGAGACGGCCGCATCGCCCAATCAAGAGGCGGACAGCAGCTGGATCATCGTGGTCCTGGGCGCCGTCGCCGCCGCCGTGCTGGGCATGATGCTCGGCGGGGCGATGGCGATCTGAGCCCTTAGTCAGGACGGCGCTGGCCTGGCACGTTCTCTTCCGTGCGCGGGAGCTGGCCGCGACCCACGGTGCCGAGAATTTGCTCTATCGCCGACAGCTCGCGGCCGCGCGTGGGCGTTTCGCGCCCGTTCATGGCGACCTGTTGACCATCCTCGAGGCCGAGCTGTCGAACTTCAGCGACTGTGTCGTCGCCCTCGTTGAAGCTGATCGCCGTGACGGACCGGGCTGAGACGCCAGACGGGTTCCAGGTGTAACGCTCGGTCGTCTGGCTGATGTAGTACCAGATGTTGTCCTCGAAGGTGGAGGTCGCCGAGGGTGAGCCCAGGCGCGCCAGCACGGTCGATTTCGTGTCCACCCCGGTCTCGATTTCTCCCGGCGTCACATCGACGGGCTGAAAGCCGTGGCGGCCGATCTGGGGCGCGCACGCCGAAACCCCGATGAGCAGAGCGGCGGCGGCGAGAATGGCGGGACGAAACATGCGGGACGCCTGAGACTGATGCGGTCTTTGACCTAGCCGGGCCGGAGGATTAGTTCAACGCCGCGGCCGAAAAGGGGCCGTTGGAGAATGATCGTCTTGCTGAAGCGACTTTTCGGATCAGGATCGGGCCGAATGGCAGGTGAGCGCATGTACGCCGCCGTGGTCGGTCAGGCTCGCCAGCCGGATTTCTACGCGCGGCTTGGCGTCGCCGACGAGATCGACGCCCGTTTTGAGCTCTACACCTTGCATGTGCTGCTGCTGGTGATGAGGCTGCGTGACGACGGGGAGGCCGGGCGTGAAGCCGGGCAGGCCCTGTTCGATGTGTATGTGGCGGCGCTGGACGACACGCTGCGCGAACTGGGGGTCGGTGACACCACCGTGCCCAAGAAGATGCGCAAGTTGGGCGAGCAGCTTTACGGGCGTATGGCGACTTACGAGCCGCTCTTGAAAGCGGAAAATGAGGCGGGGCTGTCCTCGGCGCTGGCGCGCAACGTCTACGATCGGCCCGAGGCCTCCGAAGCTGGACTGCTGAGCGTCTACGCCCTCAAGGCGCGCGCGTCGTTGGAGGACCAGAGAATGAGCGACCTGTCCGCCGGGCGGGTGATCTGGCCGAACGTGGTGGAAGGAGTGGCGGCGTGAGCGATTTGCCGTGGAGCGAGACGATCCGCCTGAATGAGATCGGCAATGGCGTGGAGCGGCGGCTGGAGGCTGACGCCGCGACGCGCGGCCGGGTGAGGGAGGCGATGGATCTACAGGGGCTCGAGGCGCTGTCGGCGGAGATGTCGCTAAAGCCGTCCGGGCGCGGCTGGACCCTTTCGGGCCGGCTGCGGGCCGAGGCGGTGCAGACCTGCGGCCTGACGCTGGAGCCGCTGCCGGTCACCATCGACGCGCCTTTCGAAATCGCTCTGGTCGAGGCGACCGACCGACCGCGCGGGCCGGCCGAGGAGATCGACATCAGCCTGGAGGAGGATGCGCCCGATGAGGTCGAGGGCGTGATCGATCTGGGCGCCTACGCCGTGG
>CAXBPJ010000128.1:0-5341 GCA_963977325.1 uncultured Brevundimonas sp.
CGGCGAATGCCGGGGTCCAGATTGTAGGACTCGGTGCTTGCGATAGAGGTTCGCCATTCTCGACCCTCGCGGGCCGGCGCCTTGTCATCTGGACCCGGCATTCGCCGGGGAGGCGGAGCTGAGTGTGCGGCCCAAGATGTCCTCATCACAGAAGGACGAAGCTGAAGCACAATGTCTGGATTCACGCCGCGTTGGCGGCCTGGACGAGACCGGCGCGGTCCGGGGCCTGATCCAGCCGATCGAGCAGATAGCCCAGATCGTCGCGCGGCACTGTGCTGCGTTCCGACAGGAACCGCTCCAGCATGCGCTGCTGGAACCGCTCCGGCGACGGATCGCCGCCCTCGGCCTGCAGCGCCCGCCAGGTGTCCACGCCGGATCGAAAGGCCGAGAACAGGCGCGGCGGCAGGCCGGCTCGGTCGTAGATCGCCTTGAGACCCAGCGGCCCTCCGTCGTGGATCATCAGCCAGGCGCGGTGGTGCGGCGTGCCCGCCAGCACCGCCATGGCGTGTTCGAAGAAGCTCATCTGCCCCCGCGCCACGGCGCGCAGCAGCAGCGAGCCGTTCAACACCTTGCGCGCATGCAGGTTGGCGGCGAAGGCGGCGAGGTCCGGTTCGCGGCCCGCCTGATCGATCAGATCGACCGTGGCCCGCTCGCGCGTTCCGACCGCCAGGCGGATGGCGGTCTCGGGCGCGATGGCGTGCTGGCTGATCAGGTGATCGCGCACGGCGTCCGACGCCAGAGCAATCAGCCTTTCCGTCACCGCCAGAGGCAGAACCTTGCGATAGGACAAGGCCGTGACGACAGCCGGCGACCGGCCGAACCGGTCGATCGCCTTGCCCAGCGCGGCTTCCGACAGATCGGCGTTGTCGTTGGACGCCAGCACGCGCACCGCCGCCTCAACGCCGTCGGCCGCGATCGCCTCGCCGACGTCGCGCGACACGAAGGGGATCTGGCGCGCGCCCGATCCCCCGCGCACGATTTCGATCAGGTCGGCGTCGGTTAGCACCGGCGACCCGGCCAGCACCGGCAGGGCGATGGAATCCACGTCGGCGGCCAGCTTGCGCGCCACCTCGCGCGGCAACAGATCGGAGCTCTTCAGAGTGACCGCGAGCGCCCGCCGAACCAGCTCGGCGGCGTCGGCGGCCAGCACGCGCAGGATCTTCTGGGCGGCCTCGCGCTCCTCGTCGCTCAGCGCCTCGGCCTGGTCGGCCTTGTCGATGGCGCGGCACAGCTTGTGGGCGGCGGCGGCGCGGTCATCGTCATCATCGGCCTTGATCAGGCGACGGATGTCGCTCTCGCTCAGGCGGGCGCGAAACGGCGTCATCGAGCGGGTCCCCCACAGTCCTGACCGACTATCCGCCCATCATCCTTAATGCGGCGTTTACCGTCTCAAGCCTGCTGCGATTCCGTCGGCGGAGCGAAGGCCTTCAGAAAACTGGACGCGCCGCCTCCCCCCAGCAGGCTTTCGGCCGGGTCGTCCTTGTCGAACAGCAGCGCGATCAGAGCCTGCTCATGACGCAGCCGATCCATGCGCTCGGCGATGGCCATGTCCTTCTCGCTCAGCGGCGGAATCGCGGGCGCGGCCGGCGTGGAGGTGACGGCTCCGCCCGAGGCCGTGCGTTGCAGATTGGCGTGGACCTCAGCCACCGTGGCGGGGCGGCCGTTGCGGTAGAAGATCGAGCGATTGGCCGAGGCGGCGGCGGGGAACAGGGAGGCGGCGGATGACCCCGGCCGGCTGACCATGGCTTCCATCAGCTGGGCCGCGCCCGCCGGTCCTAGAAAATGCGCCGCGTACAGGTCGCCGCCCCCGGGAACCCGGCCCGTCCGCCCCCGCAGATAGGCGGCGTTGGCCTGGGTCAGCTCGGCGGCCATCAGGCTGGCCGCCTGTGGATCGTAACGCAGGTCCATGACCACGTTGCGGGCCGAACCCGCCACCCGCCAACGCCCGTCGGTCCCCTGGTGGATCAGGTCGGCGTACTGGCCGTAGCCATGCTTGGCGCCTGACTTCTTCAGCGTGGCCAGCCACGTCTGCTCGATGAATTGGAACAGGCCGGCGGCGCTCGACGTCGGCGCCTTGGCGGAAGGGTTGAGCGCGCTCTCGCGCCGCGCGGTCTTCAGCAGGAAGTCGAAATCGACCCCCGTGGCCTGGGCGGCCCGGCGGAGGGCGTGCTCGACGCCAGTCGATGCGGGAATCGCATTGACACTCATGCGCCAAGGCTCGCCAATCGTGGTTAAGCGAACCTTAACCGCCGCAATGCTGCGACAACTTCCTGTTCATGGATCACCCGGCGAGGGTCAGGCGCAACCCTCGACATACTGGATCGAGGGACCACCGGCGGCGACGTGCTCGACATTGCCGTCGTTGCCGATGTGATAGCTGATGCCCCGGGCGTTGGCGTCCTGGACGTAGTCGGCCCCGCCCCCGCGCGCCCAAACGGTGACGTATTCGGCCGGTGGTTCGGAATATTTATGCGGACTGACCTGGGCGGCGTCGCCATAGGCCGCCTTGATCGTCGCGGCGCTGTCGCCGGGGCCAAAGCCGTGATCGGTATTCACCGCCGACCCCGGGTCCAGCCAGATGCTGGTCAGCACGCCCTCCTCCACCATGACCATCATGTTCTCCGGCGCGCGCTCCGGCCGGAAGATGTCGCAGGACTGCGGATCGGGTCCGCCGACCGACTCAGGATCGGCGTCCGGACCAAGCGCCCGCTCCACCTCGGCGCGGCTCATGCCGATGCGCAGGGGTCCATAGCCGTCGGCGGTCAACACCCCGTCCTGGGCCGGCGCGGGCGTCTCGACGGCCGGTGACGGCGTTTCGGCAGCGTCCGCGGCGGGGGCGGCCGGCTCCTGGCCACAGGCGGCGAGCGCCAGGGCGGCGACGGCGATCAGCAGCAGGGAGCGGCGCATGGGAACCTCGAGATCGAAAACGACCCCATCCCAACGCAAAGACGGCGCGCGGTGATCCCGCGCGCCGTCTTCCATCTGGTATCACCCGAAAGGAAGAGCTCAGTCTTCCTTGGGCGTCAGCACCTGACGGCCGCGATAGGTGCCGGTCTTCAGGTCGATGTGGTGCGACCGGCGCAGCTCGCCGGTGTCCTTGTCCTCGACGTGCGGGTTCGAGCCGAGCGCGTCGTGGGCGCGACGCATGTTGCGGCGGGAGGGCGATACTTTGCGCTTCGGAACGGCCATATCCGTCTCAATCTCAAGGGTCGGGCGCCGGGCGGGGCGCGAAAACGATTGCGGCGGCCCGAACGGGGCCGCCACGCGAGCGCGGGCTTATGCCTGAAGCCACGGGCGATTTCAAGGCGGCGTCAGGCCAGCGTCTTCTTCAGCAAGACAAAGGCCAGATCGTCGCGCAAGGGCCGCCCGAACCGCTCGTTTCCATAGGGAAATGGCGCG
The DNA here is from genome assembly GCA_963977325.1 of uncultured Brevundimonas sp. Taxonomy (GTDB): domain Bacteria; phylum Pseudomonadota; class Alphaproteobacteria; order Caulobacterales; family Caulobacteraceae; genus Brevundimonas. Next base: position 3,400 of record CAXBPJ010000128.1, read on the forward strand.
GTCTCGCCAGTGGGTCGACAGCCCCGCCGGACATACCAGGCGATCAGGGCCTCGCGCTGGCGAATCACCTGCATCCGCACACGCCGCGCGCCGAAGTCGTGGGCCAGCGCCGCCTCCGCCGCCTCGACCAGCCGCCCGCCAACGCCCTCGCTTTGCAGGCCCGGGTCGACCGACAGCATGCCGAGATAGCCGACGCCCCCTCCCCGATCGGCAATCAGCACGCAGCCGATCAGAGCCCCGTCGCGCCAGGCCGTCAGCAACCGCCGCGCCGGGTAGCCCAAAATCTCGGCGATCTCCTCGGCGTCGGTGCGCTGTCCGTCCAGCAGGTCGGCCTCGGTCGTCCACCCCGCGCGCGACGCCTCGCCGCGATAGGCCCGCTCGATCAGGGCGTGGAGCGCCGGCGCGTCTACGTCGCGCGCCGGCCGAATCTCGAGCGTCGTCACACCAGCCGGCTCTGCACCTTGGCCGCAGCGATGAAGCTGGCGAACAGAGGATGCGGCGCGAAGGGACGGCTCTTCAGTTCCGGGTGATACTGCACGCCGATGAACCAGGGATGGTCCGTCCGCTCCACCGTCTCGGGCAGCACCCCGTCCGGCGACAGGCCGGCGAACACCAGCCCGGCCTTGGCCTCGATCGCCTCGCGATAGTTGATGTTGACCTCATAGCGGTGGCGGTGCCGCTCCGAGATGTCGGTCGCCCCATAGATTTCGGCGATGCGCGAGCCGGGCTTCAGCGTCGACTCATAGGCCCCCAGCCGCATGGTGCCGCCCAGGTCGCCGTCCGCCTGGCGCTTGACCCGCTCGTTGCCCTGGGTCCATTCGGTCATCAGCCCGACCACCGGCTCCTCGGCCGGACCGAACTCAGTGGACGAGGCGTCGGGATAGCCGGCCAGGTTCCGCGCCGCCTCGATCACCGCCATCTGCATCCCGAAACAGATGCCGAAATAGGGGATGTCGCGCTCGCGGGCGAAGCGGGCCGCCTGGATCTTCCCCTCGGCCCCGCGCGCGCCGAAGCCGCCGGGCACCAGCACCGCATGCGCGCCCTGCAATCGGTCTTCGCAGGACTCGCGATCGCCCTCGAACGTCTCGGCCTCGACCCAGTCGATGTTGACCTTGACGTTGTTGGCCACACCGCCGTGGTGCAGCGCCTCGATCAGGGATTTGTAGGCGTCCTTCAGCACCGTGTACTTGCCGACCACGGCCACGGTCACCTCGCCGTCTGGCTGCAGGCGCCGGCGCACGATCTCCTCCCAGCCGGTCAGGTCGGGCGCGGGCGCATCGGCGATACCGAAATGGGCCAGCACCTCGGCGTCCAGCCCCTCGCGGTGATAGTCCAGCGGTACGGCATAGATGTCGGCCGAATCCATCGCCTGGATGACGCCCGACGGCCGCACATTGCAGAACAGGCCGATCTTGCGCTTCTCGTCCTCGGGGATCGGCTGTTCGCAGCGGCACAGCAAAATGTCGGGCTGGATGCCGATGGAACGCAGCTCCTTGACCGAGTGCTGCGTCGGCTTGGTCTTCATCTCGCCGGCGGTCTTGATGAAGGGCAGCAGGGTCAGGTGCACGAAGCACGACTGGCCGCGCGGCAGGTCCTGGCCCAGCTGGCGGATCGCCTCGAAGAACGGCAGGCCCTCGATGTCGCCGACCGTGCCGCCGATCTCGACCAGGACGAAGTCCACCTCCGCACCGTCCCCGTCCAGGGCGGGGGCCAAGCAGAAGTGTTTGATCTGGTCGGTGACGTGCGGGATCACCTGGACCGTCGCCCCCAGATAGTCGCCGCGCCGCTCCTTCTCCAGGATGGTCGAATAGATGCGGCCGGTGGTGACGTTGTCGGTCCGCGCCGCCGAGACGCCGGTAAACCGCTCGTAGTGGCCCAGGTCCAGGTTGGTCTCGGCCCCGTCGTCGGTGACGAACACCTCGCCATGCTGATACGGGCTCAT
>CAXBPJ010000129.1:0-5331 GCA_963977325.1 uncultured Brevundimonas sp.
TTTCATGATGAGTCACACTCCGTGAGAGACTTGGTCTTGTTTCACCCGGCTTGCCACCGGTCGGAGCGTAAATGGGAAGCGTAGCAGGGCGTTCCAGAGGGGAATGAAACCTTCCATTCCCTGTGGACGGCGGGACACAGACGCTGTTACGCTAATAACGGCTTGATTGTGTCGAAACGATTACTTGGAGCTCACGAAATCAGGAGCATGTGCGCGTGGATGTCGACCCCCGCGCCGTCTCCACCGTGACCGTTACGCAGTCATCGGTGCTTAGACGATGGACGGCATAGAAGACGCCAATGCCCAAGATGGCCGCACTGAACAGACCGGCAATCCCGACAGCCATTGGTCGACCTGGATTGCCTGGAGCGCGGCGGGCGGGATCGGTCATTGCGTCGCCTAGGCCCTGACCCGCGAGACACCGGCCTCGACACCCAGGGCGGCCATGGCGCGGGCTGCGATGTGTTCGGCGTTCAGCCCGGCGGCGTCGTACATGGCGGCGGGGCTGTCCTGGTCCTGGAAGACGTCGGGCAGGTGCATGGTCCGGACCTTCAGGCCCGCGTCGAGGGCGCCCTTCTCGGCCAGCAGTTGGAGCACGAAGGCGCCGAAGCCGCCCATCGCCCCCTCCTCCACCGTCACCAGCGCCTCGTGCTCGCGGGCCAGGCGCAGGATTAGATCGGCGTCCAGCGGCTTCGCGAAGCGCGCGTCGGCCACGGTCGCGGAAATGCCGCGCGCGGCCAGCAGATCGGCAGCCTTCAGCGTCTCCTCCAGCCGCGTGCCGAGGCTGAGCAGAGCCACGGCCGTGCCCTCGCGCACGATGCGGCCACGACCGATCTCAAGCGGCTGGGCCAGCTCGGGGATCTCGACACCCACGCCGTCGCCGCGCGGATAGCGGAACGCCGAGGGGCGGTCGTCGATCTCGCAGGCGGTGGCGACCATGGCGGCCAGCTCCGCCTCGTCCGAGGCGGCCATCAGGACGATGCCGGGCAAAGCGCCCATGTAGCCAATGTCGAACGACCCGGCGTGGGTCGCCCCGTCCGATCCCACCAGCCCGGCCCGATCCATGGCGAAGCGCACCGGCAGCTTCTGGATGGCCACGTCGTGCACGACCTGGTCATAGCCGCGCTGAAGGAAGGTCGAATAGATCGCCGCGAACGGCTTCATCCCGTCGGCGGCTAGCCCTGCGGCGAAAGTCACGGCGTGCTGTTCGGCGATGCCGACATCATAGGTGCGCTCTGGGAAGGCCTGGCCGAACAGGTCCACCCCGGTGCCGGACGGCATGGCGGCGGTGATGGCCACGATCGAGGGATCGCGCTCGGCCCGCTTGATCAACTCGGTGCCGAAAACCTTGGTGTAGCTGGGGGCGTTGGATTTGGCCTTGGACTGCTTGCCCGAGACCACGTCGAACTTGACCACGGCGTGCAGCTTGTCGGCGCTGGATTCCGCTGGAGCGTAGCCCTTGCCCTTTTGCGTGACGACGTGGACCAGCACCGGCCGATCGTCGATGGCGCGAACGTTCTTCAGAACCTTGACCAGATTATCCAGGTCATGGCCGTCGATGGGGCCGACGTAGTAGAAGCCCAGCTCCTCGAAGAAGGTGCCGCCAGTGACCATCCCCCGGGCGTATTCCTCGGCCTTGCGCGCCGCCTCGCGGAACGGGCGCGGCATGTGGTCGGCGACCTTCTTTCCGAACCGGCGAAGGTTCTGATAGGTCCCGCCCGAGACCTGCTTGGCCAGATAGGCGCTCATGCCGCCGACCGGCGGCGCGATGGACATGTCGTTGTCGTTGAGGATGACGGTCAGCTGGCCGGTGGTCTCGGCCGCGTTGTTCATCGCCTCATAGGCCATGCCGGCGGACATGGAGCCGTCACCGATGACGGCCACGACCTTGTTCGACTGACCCTTGTGGTCGCGGGCGGCGGCGAAGCCGAGCGCGGCCGAGATCGATGTCGAGGCATGGGCCGCGCCGAAGGGGTCGTACTCGCTCTCCGAGCGTTTGGTAAAGCCGCTGAGCCCTCCGCCCTGGCGCAGGGTGCGGATGCGGTCGCGGCGGCCGGTGACGATCTTGTGCGGATAGCATTGATGGCCGACGTCCCAGATCAGGATGTCGGCCGGCGTGTCATAGACGTGGTGCAGCGCCACGGTCAGTTCGACCACGCCCAGGCCGGCGCCCAGGTGACCACCGGTCACGGAGACCGCGTCGATGGTCTCGGCGCGGACCTCGTCGGCCAGCTGGCGCAGCTGGGCCGCGTCGAAGGACCGGAAATCGGCGGGAAGGCGAACGGTATCGAGGAGCGGCGTCTGGGTCACATCCGGTTTCTAGACGGCAAAGACCCCACTGGCGAGGGCGGAATGTCGCGGCCGCTTCCCTTCGTCGCAGTCTGCGCCTGCAACGAAAAAGGCCGCCCCGATCGGAGCGGCCTTTGATCCTTCGGACGGTCGAGGACGCCTATTCGATGTCTTCGTTCAGCAGGCCGACCTTGTACCAGCCGGCGCCCTGGAGGGTGTTCATGACTTCCATGAAGCTCTCGTACGGTACGTCGGGCTGGGCGCGGACGAAGACGCGCTCCTGAGACGGAGCCGAACCGCCGACAGCGGCTGTCAGGTCGCCGATCAGGGTCTCGATGCTGCTCTGGCTGTCGACCACGAAAATCGAGCCGGTTTCCTGGATGGTGATGAACACCGGATCCTTTTCCGGAGTCCCCGGCGGCGGCGGCACGGCGGGCGGTAAGTCGAGGCGGATCGAAGCGGTCGCAAGCGGCGCCGCCACCATGAAGATGATCAGCAGCACCAGCATCACGTCCACGAAGGGCGTGACGTTGATGTCGGAGTTCTGCTCGGTCGTGCTGACCTTGCCCCGCGCGGGGCCTCCAGCGAGCTTGCCGGCCATTCACTACTCTCCGTTCAGGCCACGCCGGTGGGGCGGGCGACGCTTAGGAATTCCGCAACGTCTTTGGCGGCCCGGGCGGCGCTTGTAAAGCGCGCGGGCGCCGCAAATCGCCTCAGCCGCGACCGGCCAGCTTCAAAAACCGCTCCGTCAGGGCAGGATCGGACTTAAAGGCCCCCGTGAACCGGGTGGTGATGGTCGAAACGTGCCGATGGTGCACGCCGCGGGTGGTCATGCACTGGTGCTCGGCGTCGATCAGCACCGCCACGCCGGCGGGCGTCAGGTGCGATTCGATGGCGCCGGCGATCTCCTGGGTCAGGGTTTCCTGAGTCTGCAGCCGCTTGGAGAAGATCTCCACCACCCGCGCGATCTTGGAGATGCCCACCACCTTTTCGGTCGGCAGATAGGCGACATAGGCCTTGCCCAGGAAGGGAGCCATGTGGTGTTCGCAGTGGCTCTCCACCTCGATGTCGCGCAGCATGACCATGTCGTCATAGCCCTGGACATCCTCGAAGGTGCGGCTCAGTTCCTTAGCGACATCGGCGTCATAGCCCTGGAACCAGTCGCCGTAAGCGTCGACCACACGGCGCGGCGTGTCGATCAGGCCTTCGCGCGCGGGATCGTCGCCGGTCCAGGCGATCAGGGTCCGCACAGCCTCCATGGCCTGTTCGCGGCTGGGGCGGGCGCCTCCGTTCGCGGAAACGAGAACGGGCTTGGCGGGGGCGGCGGTCATTCGGGCGTCCGGGATCAGCGAGAGGGCGGCTTTATCAGTCAGCAGTGACTGTTTATCAGCTTGTGGCCCATATGGGACCCGCCGTCCCCCTCGCAAGAAACCGCGCCCGTGACCCTGAGACTTTACGACACCCTGTCGCGCCAGAAGCGCGAGTTCGAGCCGCGCGATCCGGGGCGGGTGACGCTCTATGTCTGCGGGCCCACGGTCTATGACTACGCCCACATCGGCAATGCGCGGCCGCCGGTGGTTTTCGACGTGCTGAACCGGCTGCTGCGCCGTCAGTATGGCGACGAGGCGGTGATCTTCGCCCGCAACGTCACCGACGTGGACGACAAGATCAATCAGAAGGCGGCCCGCGAGGGCGTGCCGATCGGCGAGGTCACGGCTCGATACGAGGCCGCCTATCTGGAGGACATGGCGCGGCTCAACGTGGGTCCGCCCGACATCGCCCCCCACGTCACCGATCACATGGATGCGATCGTGCGCCAGATCGGGGCGATCATGGCGGCGGGCGCGGCCTATGCGGCCGAAGGGCATGTGCTGTTCGACGTCTCGGCCTATGGAAACTACGGTCGGCTGTCGGGCCGCAGTCTGGATGACATGATCGCCGGCGCTAGGGTCGAGGTCGCGCCCTACAAAAAGAACGCCCACGACTTCGTGCTGTGGAAGCCTTCGAAGGCGGGAGAGCCGTCATGGGCCTCACCTTGGGGTGACGGACGGCCCGGCTGGCACATCGAGTGCTCGGCCATGATCGAGGAGACGCTGGGCCTGCCCATCGACATCCACGGCGGCGGCATTGACCTGGTCTTCCCGCATCACGAGAACGAGATCGCGCAAGGCGTCTGCGCCCACGGCCACGCGGCCGACACCGAGGCGCACCAGCAGTATGCGCGGTACTGGATGCACAACGGCTTCCTGACCGTCGACGCCGAAAAGATGTCCAAGTCGATCGGCAACGTGCTGCTGCTGCACGACCTGGTCCAGGCCATGCCCGGCGAGGTGGTCCGCTGGGCCCTGCTGAGCGCGCACTACCGCCAGCCGCTGGACTGGAACCAGGGCCTGCTGGACCAGAGCCGGAAGAACCTGGACCGGCTCTATCAGGCGCTGCGCCGTGCGTCCGCGGTCGCGTCCGGTCCGATGGAGCCGTCGCCGGCGGTGCTGGAGGCGCTGTCCGATGACCTGAACACGCCCGCCGCCGTCGCTGTCCTGTTCGCCCTGTCCGCCGAGATCGAGCGAGCCATGACGGCGGGCGACGAGGCGGCAGCCGCGCTCGCCAAGGGCCAGCTGATCTCCTCGGCAGAGCTTCTCGGCGTGCTCCAGTCCGATCCCGACGCCTGGTTCGAGGGCGGGGCCGACGACGCACTCAAGGCCGAGGTCGAGGATCTGCTGGCCCGCCGTCAGACGGCCCGCCAGGCCAGAGACTGGCCCGAGGCCGACCGTATCCGTGATCGCCTGACCCAACTGAACGTCGTGGTCATGGACGGCCCGACCGGCGCGACCTGGCGGTTGAAGGAGTAGGCCGTCTTGTCACCTCTCCACGGCTGAAAGGCCGTGGAGAGGAAGGTCGCGCAGCGACCAGGCGGGGGCGGCGCATATGTCGGACGAAAGCACCCACGGTTACGGCCAGATCATGCGGAAGGCGATGGCGCCATTCGGGCTTGGGGCTGCGTCCGCAGCCTAGCGGATAAACTGGCGCCGCCCCCTCCTGGCG
>CAXBPJ010000130.1:0-5327 GCA_963977325.1 uncultured Brevundimonas sp.
CACGACCCGTGGGAGTCATACCGTGGCGCCCCATCCAGCCGAGGTAGTTGCGCAGGCCCGGCTTTGTGAACTTGTCGCGCTTCTCGGCGTGCCAGTCGTTCAGAACGCCGTCGATGACGGCGTCTTCCGTCGGCGTCTTTCCATCGATCAGCATGTCGTTCCAGACGGCGTAGAGGGTCGCGATGGCCTCGACGCCCTTGGACTCCAGTCCGCCGAGATCGGCCAGCATCTTATCGAAGGCGGCGCGGCGGCCGCCCAGCAGGGCGTTCAGTTCAGCACGCAGGGCGCCCCGCTGTCCGGTCAGGTGGTAGTGGACCTGGCTGTTCGGACCGCCCGGCTGGCTGGTCTCGATATGCCCCACGCGCGCTAGTTCGGTCTCGACTTCGCACATCAGGACGCCGTCAAAGGGACCGGCGGCCATGCGCTGGGGCTGGCCTTGAAGTTCCCATAGCCCGGCATGGGCCTCGGCCAGATACATCCGCTTGGCCGAGGTCATTCGACCAGAGGCCGGGGTATCTGCGACGAGTTCGAGGATCGCCGCGCCTACCAGACGGCGAGCAGTCTGTCGGGCGAGTATTGTGGTGTTTTTGACCTGATCTTTCACGTCAATTCTGCCGGTCACGGCCGCAGAGATCAAAACTCCGCGACGTTCCTGCAATGTGGCAATTACCTTCTCAGCTTCGTCGGCGAGGGCGTCCATCGCGCCAATTGCAGCGGCGACCCGAGCCGCAATCTCACGCTGTTCTGAGGCAGGGGGGAGGGGCACTTTCAGGGTCTTGAATTTGTCCGGTTCCAGACGCCACTGCGATAGCCGTATGCCATTGGAAATCAGACGATAGACGTCAGGAAGCGGGCGACTGCGAAGGAGAAGGTGCAGGTAATCGTCGCACTCGCTGTGCGTCGGTTCGAAAACTGCATAGTCCGGGCTAGTAATTCCGTTGAGACCAGAAATCCCTAATGACCCCTGCCACGCCTTCATCTTGTTGATTACAAGATCGCCTTTCAGCACGGTCTGATAGTTGGATAGATCGGCAGGGGTGACGTTGTGATTGTCGTTTCGCGACGATTTCTCGATGACGCCATGATCTCGATAGACCGAGAGGACCTCAAGGTCCGAGCCATCCTGACGCTTCACGAACCGAAAGAGCGCGCCGATAGGCACAATGCGCCAGTGCTCGGGGACCTCTCCGAGCCATTCGACCCCAGTGTCCTTCAGCGGGGCGGCGGGGTCGACGCCCCTGGTGACGGCGTGTGAGATGACCGCCTGACGCTTCTCCTTCAGCAGCTCGATCAGCCGTCGCTGCGTCTCCACCAGCGCGTCGATCTTGCCGGTCTCGCGGTCGAGGAAGCAGGCGATGTCGGTCTGCTCTTCCAGCGGAGGAACGGGCACAAGGAGGTTATCGACCGCATACTGGCCGAGCCCCACGCGGGTCAGCCCATTGGCGCGAACGGCCACCGACGACTTCGCGTAGTGGGAGTCGAAGTAGCGCTTCAGGAACGCACCGCTGGTGCCCGCCTTGGGACGGATCATCGAGAGGTGGTAGCCGCAGACCACCCCAGGCAGATCGTCGGGGACATAGGCCGACACGGCGATGTCGTCGGCCGTTTCGGAATCCTTGGTGATGATCACGTCGCCGGCGCGCAGAGAGAATTTCTCGATCTGCTCCTCGGTCGCCGTCGCCGCCATCAGCCCTTCAGCGTCGGCGATGACGTCGTTGTAGTAAACATCGGTGTAGTTGCAGAGCCGCACCGGCAATTCGCCCTCGTGGCTCTTCTTGTCGACGTTGCTCGGGTAGGCGTGGGCGACCTGCTTGAGGCGTCGGACCTGCCAGTGGCTGGGGAGCGCTCCGAGCCCCACGTCACCGCTGTCGCGGTAGTCGGGATATGGATTGCTCACGCGTCAGACCCGGAGCCGGCGACTTCCGCGATCACCCGCACAGCCTGCCAAAGGTCTTTCACCTTGAAGCAGACGAGGTCGGTGTCCTTGAAGGCAGGTTCACCAAACAGGTCGTGGTTAGGTTTGCTGACGTGGAAGTCGGCATGCGCGTAATGGCGGCTGTCGATGTCGGCGAGCCGATGTTTCCGCACCGAATCGGCGCGGACCCAGAGGTTCTGAAACCGCACGGTCCGGGGCTCGAAGCCCACCGGCGCGCCTTGAACCGTGACGTATCGCATCGCGTGCTTGGCATGACCGGCAGGCGATACGGAAACCGAAGGATGGCTGTCGAGCAGCGCCAGGATGGCGGCCCTGAGGTCCGCGCCTGTCATGCCGCCAGCCCCTCGATCATCACCTTGATGCGATCGGTGACCTCTCGCAGATCGGCGTCGATCTCGGCCAGGTCACGTGGTGGCTCGAACACGTAGAAGTGCCGGTTGAACGGGATTTCGTAGCCGACCTTGGTCTTCGTCTCGTCGATCCAGGCATCCGGCGCGTGGGGTTTTACCTCTCGCGTGAAGTAGGCCTCGACAGCCTCGTTCAGCGGCACGTTCTCGGCATCGCGCAGGGCGCTGTCGGCGACAGGCTTGCCCTTGTTCTTGCCCTTCTGGCCCAGGATCGGTCGCCCCTGGTCGTCCAGCGCCGGCCGCTCGATGGTGATGGACCGGTAGCCAAATTCCGTGTTGTCGAAAATCAGCGACAGCGGGCGCAGCTTGACCTTGCCGCCCGCTGGCACCGCCGGAGGCGCGTCGCCCTCGACCACGATCTCACGACCGACCTCCTTGCCGCCCGCGTCGAACAGGGTCGCTTGTTGCGCAGGCTGGAAGGCGCCGAACAGCCGTGTGACATGGTCGATCTGGTCGCTCGACATCTTCCGCCGCTTTGAACCCAGCGACTTGGGCATCTTGTGCCAGAAGCCCGAGGCGTCGATCAGTTGCAGCTTGCCCTTGCGCGCCGCCGGCTTCCGGTTCGAGACGATCCAGACGTAGGTAGCTATGCCGGTATTGTAGAACATGTCCGTCGGCAGGGCGACGATCGCCTCGACCAAGTCGTTCTCCAAAAGGTAGCGCCTGATCTCGCTCTCGCCCGATCCGGCGCCGCCGGTGAACAGGGGCGAGCCGTTCAGGACGATGCCGAACCGGCTGCCGCCCTCCTTGGCGGGCCGCATCTTGGACAGCAGGTGCATCAGGAACAGCAGCGAGCCGTCCGATACGCGCGGCAGGCCGGGGCCGAACCGGCCGCTATGGCCTTGCTGCTCGTGCTCGGCCCTGACGACCTTCTCGACCTTCTTCCACTCCACCCCGAAGGGCGGATTGGACAGCATATAGTCGAACTTGCGCCCCGGATGGCCGTCGTCTGAGAGGGTGTTGCCGAAGACGATGGCGCCGACGTCCTGACCCTTGATCAGCATGTCGGCCTTGCAGATGGCGTAGGACTCCGGGTTCAGTTCTTGACCGAACAGGCTCACCCGCGCGCCGGGGCTATGCTCAACGAGGTATTCCTCGGCGACGGACAGCATCCCGCCCGTGCCGACTGTTGGGTCGTATATCGACCGCACGACGCCCGGCTTCGACAGGACGTCGTCGTCCTCGATGAAGAGCAGGGCGACCATCAGCCGGATCACCTCGCGCGGGGTAAAGTGCTCCCCGGCGGTCTCGTTGGACAGTTCGGCGAAGCGGCGGATCAACTCCTCGAAGGCGAGGCCCATCTGATGGTTGTCGACCGCCTTGGGGTGCAGGTCGATCCGCGCGAACCGCTCGGTCACCTGATAGAGCAGCCCGGCCTGGGCGAGCCGGTCGATCTGGGAGGTGAACTCGAACCGCTCGAAGATGTCGCGCACCTCGGGCGAGAAGCCTTGGATGTAGGCGTAGAGGTTGGCCGCGATGTTGTCGGCGTCGCCGACCAGCCGCCCCATATCCATCGGCGAGGTGTTGTAGAAGGACAGGCCGGCTGCGCGCTTCAGGAAGGCGTCGGGGTTCAGGCCGTCGGCCTTGCGCTTGGCGTCCTCGGCCAGGACCGCCGCCTTGGTCGGCTCCAGCACGCAGTCCAGCCGCCGCAGCACCGTGAACGGCAGGATCACCTTGCCGTAGTCCGACTGCTTGTAGTCGCCCCGCAGCAAGTCCGCGACAGACCAGATGAAGGCCGACAGAGACTGGTGGTTCATACGCTACTCCCCCTCGCGAGGAGGGATAGCAGCGGGGAGCAGCCCTGGGCAAACAAGCACCCGTTAGGGAGGCTGTAGCCTCAGCCCATTGGGACCCTATGCATAAGAGACCTTACCTACGGCGCCACATGCTGGGCATTCCGCCTTCATCGCAGCGAGGAGGTCGTCGGGCCTCCGCGCGTTGTCGTTGATCGAGACGCTTTCGCCCTTGAAGCCGGAGAGATGGTAATCTTCATAAAACCGGCTGAAGGGGGCGTCGTTCTCCTTGCAGTGCAGCAGACCTTCGTGGCCGCACTCGCAGACGATCTTCTCTTGGGTTCGCATAGCCATACCGTGAGTATGGGGCTGTTGGCGAGCGCTACGCAAATGACCGATGCTGGGCCTCTCGCCGCCTCGGCGGCCGACTAGGCAGCCGAGACTTGTGCCAGCATGGTCTTCAGGACCGACGGAGCATCCGCGTCCAGCGCCGCGACCCGCCCGTTACGAAATCCGGCGAATCGGCCCGGGCCGTCAGGCGCCGGAGCGATCTGGAACATGTCGCGCCCCCGGACGATGATCAGGGGGTAGTTCGATCCTCTCCTCATTCTACGACCTCCCAAAGCTGGGTCATGCCTTCCGTGCCGACGGGGCGCAGAACGCCCCGGCCCCGCTGTGTTCGCAGGCAGGCGCGCACACGCTTCAGCATGACGGTGAACAGTTCGCGGTCCTCGACCGGAAGCCCCCGTCTGACCATCAGGTGCTCGGCGAGTTCGCGCGGGGTGAGTGGATCGGGGCTCTCGCGCAGGGTGTCGAGGATGATCCCGGTGACCTCGCCCTGCGCCGCCGGCTCGCGCACCGGCATGTGCTTGGCCCGTATCCGGCCGATGTCGATGGTGGGATCGAAGATGCGTATCGCACCCTCGATATGGGCGAGGTCCGCCGTCAGCCGCTGCACCTCGGCCTTGGCGCGCCCGATCAGTCCAGCGACCTCGGCATATTTCCGTGTCAGCGCATGTAGCGCCTGCGCGTGTTCCGTCCCCGGCGGAACGACGCTTTGGTGATGGGGCATGTCTCCTACCTTCAAGGGCTGGGCCCGGGCGAGTGCAACGGCAATACGGCGTCCGTCGCTGGTAGGTGGAGACTACCTAACCCCTCAAAAATGCAAAGAAACTCTAGGTGTGATAACTACCCAATGCCGGGCAGAGTTCTCACATGAACCTCCTCTCCCTCCCCCTCGGAGGAGGGTGG
>CAXBPJ010000131.1:0-5294 GCA_963977325.1 uncultured Brevundimonas sp.
AGCTTGGTGGGCGTGTTCGCGGAATACGGCCTGACTGATCGACTGACCCTGCAGATCAAGGGCGACTGGCAGTGGGGCGAGGACGCCTTCGTCGATTACGAAGGGCGCGGGCCGATCGAGGTCGGGGTCTGGTGGCAGGCCTGGCGCGACGAGCGCTGGGCGCTTAGCGGCTATGTCGGCTACGCCGACGGGGGCGAGGGACGCAACGCCGGCTATGCGCCGCCGGGTCAGGGCGACGAGGATGTCGAGGTCCGCCTTGGGGTCGGGCGGTCGTTCGGCGATTCGGATGGCGGCGGCTGGCGGCCGCAAAGGTCCTTTGCGGATGTGCAAGTGGCGCGGCGGATGCGCGCAGGCCTGCCGGACGAAGTGCGGCTGGACGCGACCCTGGGCGGACATTTCGGCGAGACCTGGATGGTGCTGGGCCAGGCCTTCGCGGGCCAGGCGGACGAGGGCGGCGCGCGCTGGCTGAGCCTGGAAACCTCGGTGGTCAGGCGGTTTGGCGGCTGGAGCGTGCAGGCGGGCTGGCGTGAAACCGTCGCGGGTCGCGAGACGCCGGCGGCGTCTGGGCCCGTCGTCGCCATCTGGCGACGGTTCTGATTGTCGCAGGGCGACGGAAACCGGAACGGTCGACGTTACATAGACTTTATTTGCGTCGGACGTGACCGGCGCATAGCGGTGCGCGCCCCTTTCTGCTGTCGAGTCCTCCCTTGCTGAAACGCCATTTCTTTCTCGTCGCCGCCGCCGGCGTCCTCGCCCTGATGGTGCTTGCCGTGGTGCTGAGGATGGCGTTCGCGGGCGACGGCGAGGCGGGTGGCGGACCGGGGGGGCCTGGCGGACGGGCGCAGCTGGTCTCGGTGACCACGGCGTCCGAGCGCGCCTTCAGCGACCCCATTTCGGTCCTGGGCGTGGCGCGCGGCCGGCGCTCGGTCGACATTACCTCGGCCACCACGGAGCTCATCACGCGGGTCATGTTCGCCGACGGCCAGAGTGTCCAGGCCGGCGCGCCCCTGGTTCAGCTGCGGGCCGACGAGGAGGACGCGGAGATCATCGAGGCGCGCGCGGCCGTGGCCCAGGCCGAGCGCAACTATGAACGCTATGCCGAACTGGCCGAGCGCGGCGTCGCGCCGCGCGTTACCGCCGAACTCGCCGAGACGGAACTGGACACGGCGCGCGCCCAGCTTGAGGCGGCTGAGGCCCGTCGGGGCGATCGGGTGATCCGCGCACCCTTCGCCGGTGTGCTGGGCCTCAGCGACGTGACGGCCGGAACGCTGATCAATCCGGGCACGACCATCGCCACCCTTGACGACATCTCAGTGATCCGCGTCGACTTCCCGGTGCCGGAGCGTTTCGTTTCGCTGCTCAGCCCGGGCGTGCCGATCACCGCCACCGCCGACGCCTATCCGGGACAAACCTTCAACGGCCGCATCTCCCTGATCGACACCCGCATTGATCCGCAGACCCGGGCGCTGACGGCGCGCGCCGAGTTCGCCAACCCGGGGCTGCGCATCCGGCCCGGCATGATGATGCGGGTCCAGGTCGAACAAGGCCGCCGTCAGGCCGTCGCCGTGCCCGAAGCCGCCATTCAGTACGAAGGCGAGGGCGCCTTCGTCTACCGGATCGCGCGTAATGGAGATCAGGCCACCGCTCAGCGCATCGAGGTGCAGGCTGGGGCGGTGGCCGATGGGTTCGTCGAGGTGTCGTCGGGGCTTGAGGCGGGAGACCGCATCGTGGCGTCCGGTCTGAACCGGCTTCAGCCCGGCGCGGCGGTGACGGTGGCCGACCCGGCGACAGCGACGCGGACCGCGCAGGCGCCGGCTCCAGCCAAGAGCGCCTCGTCATGATGATCTCAGACCTCGCCGTCAGGCGGCCGGTATTCGCCGCCGTCGCAGCCATCGTCCTGTGCGTGGTCGGCCTGGCGGCATTCTTCTTCCTGCCGGTGCGCGAGCTGCCCGACGTGGACCCGCCCGTGGTATCGGTCAGCACCAACTATCCGGGGGCCTCGGCCGAGGTCATCGAGAGCCGCATCACCGAGCCGGTCGAGCAGCAGGTGGCCGGCATCCAGGGGATCGAGCGGGTCACCTCGTCCAGTCGGGACGGGCGCTCCAGCGTCAACATCGAGTTCTCGCTGGACCGCAACATCGACGACGCCGCCAACGATGTGCGCGACCGGGTCAGCCGCGTGATCGGCAACCTGCCCGACCAGGCCGATCCGCCGGAGGTGTCCAAGTCTGATTCCGACAGCTCGCCCATCATCATCCTGTTTTTGCGCTCCACCACCATGGATCGGCTGGAGCTGACCGACTACGCCGACCGCTATCTGTTGGATCGCCTGGCCACCGTGCCGGGCGTGGCGGCCGTGAACATCTATGGCGACCAGACCTACGCCATGCGCATCTGGCTGGACCCCGCCGCCATGGCGGCCCGGGGCCTGACCGTCACAGACGTCGAGAGCGCCCTGACCCGTCAGAACGTCGAGCTGCCCGCCGGCGCGCTCGACTCGGGGCCGAAGAACTACACGGTGCGCGTGGCCCGGGCCTATTCCACACCCGAGGATTTCGCCAACCTGCCGGTGTCCTCCACCGGGATCAGCGGCGCGGCGGCGGCGGAGGCCTCCAGCCAGGGCCCGTTGGGGATGCAGGGTCTGACAACGGGCGGCGCCGGCGGCTATGTCACCCGGCTCGGCGACATCGCGCGCGTCGAGGAGGCCCCCGAGGAGGAGCGCCGTCTGTTCCGCGGCAATGGCATGGATCAGATCGGTCTGGCCATCACTCGCCAGGCCCAGGCAAACGACCTGCAGATTTCCGAGGGAGTCCGCGCTCTGATGGAGGAGGTCCAGCCGTCCCTCCCGGACGGGACGACGCTGGAGGTCGGGTCCGACAACTCGGTCTTCACCTCCCACGCCATCGACGAGGTGTGGATCACCATCGGCATCTCCCTTGCGCTCGTGGCGCTGGTTAATTTCATCTTCCTGGGGACGCTGCGCGCCGCCCTGATCCCGTCGATCGTGGCCCCGATCTGCCTGTTGTCGACCTTCATGGTGTTGGCGCCGCTGGGCTTTTCGCTGAACCTGCTGACGCTCCTGGCCCTGGTGCTGGCTATCGGGCTGGTGGTCGATGACGCCATCGTGGTGACCGAGAACATCCAGCGCCGCATCGACCACGGCGAGCCGCCGCTGGTCGCCGCCGAGCGCGGGGCGCGCCAGGTGTTCTTCGCCGTGGTGGCCACGACCGTGGTGCTGATCTCGGTGTTCGCGCCCCTGCTGTTCCTGCCTGGCTATGTCGGCCGGCTGTTCGTTGAGCTGGCGGCGGCCATCGCCGCGGCGGTCGCCTTCTCGGCCTTCCTCGCCCTGACGCTGTCGCCGATGATGGCCTCGAAGATCCTGCGGCCGGCGTCGGGTTCGGGATGGGTCGCGCGCCGGGTCGATCGGGCCATGGACGCGCTGAAGAATTCCTATCAGAACAGTCTGTCCGGCCTGGTCGGCACGCGCCTGGCCGTGATCGGCGTCAGCATCGTGACCGTCGCTGTCGCGGCCGGTGCGGTCGGCATGTTCCTGACCCTGCCCAACGAACTGGTGCCGCAGGAGGATCGAGGCCGGGTGATGGTGCGGGTTCAGGGCCCCGAGGGCGCGGGCTATGAGTACACCCGCGACATCATGCTGGGCCTCGAGCCCCTGCTGGCCGAGTATCGCGAGAGCGGAGAGGCCGACAGCACCATGATCTCCGCGCCGGGATGGGGCGGCGGGTTCAGCAGCGGCAACGCCGTCATCGCCCTGGCCGACTGGAGCGAGAGGGATCGCTCGGCCGAGGAGATCGCCCAGGAGCTGAACCAGCGGCTGCGCGACCAGACCTCGGCCCAGGTCAACGCGTCGACGCCCGGCGCCTTCCGCGGCGGCGGCGGCGGCAACTCCGTGGAGATGATCGTGGTCGGCTCCGACTATGAGTCGATGTTCCGCTGGCTTCAGCCGATCATGAACGCCTCTCTGCAAAATCCCGGCTTTTCGCGTCCGCGACTGAATTACGAGCCCAATTCGCCGCGCCTGCTGGTCGATGTCGATCCGCAGCAGGCCGCAGCGGCCGGGGTGTCTTCCCAGGACATCGGCCGGACGCTGGAGACAATGTTCGGATCGCGCCGGGCCACGACCTACATCAAGGGCGGTCAGGAGTATGACGTTATCCTCCAGACCGATCTGGAGGATCGGCGCAGCGTTCAGGACCTGGAGCGCCTGTACGTCGGCACCGGGACAGGCGCGCTGGTGCCGCTGTCATCGGTGACGACGACCCAGACCACGGGCGACACGCCGGATCGGCGCCGCCTGGACCGTCAGCGCGCCATCACCCTCTCGGCCGATCTCAACCCTGGCTACACCATCACCGAGGCGGTGGAGTTCCTCAACGAACAGGCGGCCCAGCAGCCGGACGGCGTGGCCACGGTGCGTTGGGGCGGAGCCGCGCGGGACCAGCAGGAGGCCGGCGGCGCGGTCTTGGCCGCCTTCGGCCTGGCGCTGTTGCTGGTGTTCTTGGTGCTGGCGGCCCAGTTTGAAAGCTGGATCACCCCGGCGGTGATCATGCTGACCGTGCCCCTGGCGGCGGCGGGCGGCCTGTTCGGTCTGATGATGGCCGGGTCCAGCCTGAACATCTATTCCCAGATCGGGCTGATCATCCTGATCGGGGTGGCGGCCAAGAACGGCATTCTGATCGTCGAATTCGCCAACCAGCTGCGCGACCAGGGCCGCTCGATCAAGGAGGCCATCGTCGAGAGCTCCGCGCTGCGCCTGCGCCCCATCATCATGACCTCGATCGCCACGGCCTTCGGCGCGCTGCCGCTGGTTCTGTGGCAGGGTGCGGGTGCGGCCAGCCGTCAGACCATCGGCGTGGTGATCTTTGGCGGCGCGCTGTTCGCGACCCTGCTGACCCTGTTCATCGTGCCGGTGATCTATGGAGCGCTCGCCCGCTTCACCAAGTCGCCTGAATACACCGCGCGAAAGATCGAGGAGTGGGAAGCCAAGGAGCAGACCGCCAACGATCCGCTGCCCCAGGCGGCGGAATAGGGCTCAGGGTGCGGGGGTTTCGGGCTCGGCGGCAGGCTCGGCCTGGGGGTCGGGCGCGTAGCCGGTCTCGACCTTGAGATAGGCGATCAGGTCGCGGCGCTCGTCGGGCATGGGAATGCCGGCGAAGCTCATCTTGTTGCCTGGCAGGAAGTCGCGCGGGCGGGTCAGCCATTGATCCAGTCGCTCGGCGTCCCAGACGAAACCAGCCTGTCGCACCGCGTTCGAGTAGTTGTAACCCTGATGGGTT
>CAXBPJ010000132.1:0-5291 GCA_963977325.1 uncultured Brevundimonas sp.
CCCTCCCGGTACGCCTCGGCGTCCAGGGCGTCGCCGTCGGTGTAACGGGTGTCCTCGACCAGCACGGTGTGGTCGTCAAACGGCAGCACATAGACGAAGCGATAACCGTCCTGCTGGCTGACCGTGGCGTCCATGACGATGGGCTGGGTCAGGCCGTGCGGCCGAGACAGGCGCCATTCCTGGCCGACGAATTTCTGAAAGCCGAGGGCGAGGTCGGGCGTGTCGCCGGGACCCCGGCCATCGATCACCGCGCGCCCGTGCAGGGTCTCGCCCGAGCCGAGCACGACGCGGTCGGCGGCGATCGTCGCGACCTGAGCCCCGAGCGTAACCCGGTCTCCGAGGCGCTCGATCAACCGTTGATGAAACCGCTCGGCGGTCACGCTGGCGTAGGGGGTGGTCAGGCGGCGGCTGTGGCTGGGAAAGCGGACCTCGTAGCCGGGCCAGCGATGGGCGATCAGCGGGTCAATCCACGTCCGCTGGTCCTCGGTTAGGTCGGACTGGAAGAAGGACCAGGTGTGCACGCCGCCCAGGCGGTCCGCCGCCTCGACGATCCGCACCGGAACGTCCGGCCGCGTCTCGGCCAGACGCCAGGCGATCAGGCCATTGGCCAGGCCGCCGCCGACCAGCAGCAGCGGAGCCTCGGCATCGCCGGTGGGGGAGGGCGGCATGGCCGACAGGTCGCACGGGGCCGTACGCGCGGCAAGCGACAAGGCGCCCCGCGCGGCGTATGCTGGGCAGGATGACCGCCGCCGCCGACATCGCGACCGAGCCCCGCGTGGTTCCGGGCCAGACCCTGATCGGGCTGGGCCTCGCCGCCGCGATCCTGGGCGGGTGGCTGGGCCTGCATGTCTACGGCGTCCATCTGCACCGGTGGACGGCCTGGAGCTGGGTCGTCGCGCCTTTGGTCATCGCGCTCCAGACCTGGCTGAACGTCGGCCTGTTCATCACCGCCCACGACGCCATGCACGGTTCGCTGGCGCCCGGACGGCCCGGGGTGAATCGATGGGTCGGACGGCTGGCGCTGTTCCTCTACGCCGGCTTTCGCTACGACCGGCTGGCCCAGGCCCATGACGCCCATCACCGCGCCCCGGGCTCGGCGGAGGATCCCGACTTCCATCCCGACGCGCCCCACGCCTTCCGGCCGTGGATCGTCGGCTTCATCCGCCGCTATTTCGGCCTGTTCGAGTTCATGGTCCTGACCGTGGCGGGCCTGATCACCGTGCTGGCGCTGGGGGCGTCGCTGGTCAATGTGCTGGTGTTCTGGGCCCTGCCGGCGGTGCTGTCGGCGGTGCAGCTGTTCACCTTCGGCACCTGGCTGCCGCATCGGCATGAGGGCGAGGGCGGCTTCGTCGACGGCCACAACGCCCGCAGTTCGGGCTACGGATTCTGGCTGTCGCTGCTGACCTGCTTTCACTTCGGCCGCCACTTGGAGCATCACCGCGAGCCCTGGCGGCCCTGGTGGCGGCTGAAGCGGATGGTCTGAAGCTCAGGTCGAGCGTAGCCTGACCGTCGCGGCCCGCAGACCGGGAGCCCGCGCCGTCACCGTGATCGGGCCGCCGCGCCGCTCGGTCTGGACGATGGCCTGCGCCAGGCCGTTGAAGGTCAGGCGGGTCGCGGCGCGGTCGGCCTCGTGGCTGACCGGATTGCCGTTGCCTACGCCTATAACGCGGCCCGGCCCCACGACCTCGAACGTCACCTGTTCCGCCGCGCGCGGCGAGAACCGCCCCCGAGCATCCAGCACGCTGACCGCCAGCATGGCGACGTCCTGACCGTCGGCGTTCATCCGCTCGCGGTCGGCGCTCAGGGTCAGCCGCGCTGGGGCGTCCGTCGTCTCGCGCCGCACGGGCGGCAGGGCCCGGCCGTCCTTCCAGCCCCGCGCCTCAATCCAGCCGGGCTGATACGGCACGGCCCACTCCAGATGCCGGTTCGGGACGACGTCCTTCATCCCCATCGACTGGCCGTTCACCACCAGCTCGACCCGGTCGACATTGGCGTGGACCCACACCGGGATGGTTTCGCCCAGCCGCTCCGGCCAGTCCCAGTGCGGGAACAGGTGGACCAGCGGCTCGGGCCGCCACCAGGCGCGGTAGAACCAGTAGTTGTCCTTGGGAAAGCCGCAGGAATCCATCGCCCCGAAATAGGAGGCGACGCTGGGCCAGCGGTTGAAGGGCGTCGGCTCGCCGCGATAGTCGAAGCCGGTCCAGATGAAGCCGCCGGCGATGTAGGGCCGCTCGGCCGCGATGGTCCACCATTCCTCGGCGGTCGACGCCCACCACGGGTGTTCGGGGTCATAGGCCGGGACGATGTGGCGGGCGTCGTCGCGGACATACTCGCCGCGCGTCTGGACCGTCGAACCGGTCTCGCTGCCCAGGATGGGCTGTCCCGGCACGCGCTGATGATAGCCCTCCATCAGCGGGGTGCGATAGTTGAAGCCCAGGATATCGACCACCGGCGACACCCCCTCGCCGAACGACTGGTCCAGGGCGGCGGTGACCGGGCGGGTCGGGTCCAGCCGGTTGACCAGCCGCTTCATGGTGCGGCCGATGCGGGCGCCGCGGGCGTTGCCCTGGATGGCCTGCTCCTCGTTGCCGATGGACCAGGCGATGACCGAGGGCCGGTTCCGGTCGCGCCGCACCAGGGTCTCCAGCTCGGCCCTGTCCGAGGCCATGCGGCGGGTCTCGTCGATCACCACCATGCCCAGGTCGTCGCAGGCGTCGAGCAGTTCGGGCGTCGGCGGATTGTGCGAGGCGCGATAGGCGTTGCAGCCCATCGCCTTCAACTGTTCGATCCGCCAATACTGCAGCCGATCCGGTACGGCCGCCCCCACGCCCGCGTGATCCTGATGGCAGCAGGCGCCGAGCAGCTTCATCGACCGGCCGTTCAGGAAGAAGCCCTGCTGGGGATCGAACCGGAAGGTCCGCACGCCGAAGGTCTGCTCATAGCGATCGACCGGGTGGCCCGCGACCGAGACCTCGGCCACCAGCCGGTGCAGGCGCGGCGTCTCGATCGACCACAGCGGCGCGCGCGGCCAGGACAGGGCGGCCGTCGCCTGACCCTTGCCCCAGCCGTCCAGCCGCACCGTCTGGCGCTGCTCGGCGACGCGGGCGCCGTCGGGGTCCAGCACGGTCAGGAGGACCTCAGCCTCGGCCGCCGTGTCGGCCTCGTTGGCGAGATCGACGACCACCTCGGCGTTCGCGCCGTCGCTCTCGGGCGTCGCGCGGACCAGGGCGCCCCACTGCGGCACGTGCACCGGGTCGGTCACCACCAGCCAGACGTGGCGATAGATCCCCGCGCCCTCATAGAACCAGCCCTCGCCCAGGCTGGCGTCGACGCGCACGGTCAGGATGTTCGGCTCGCCGAGCGCGGCCACGTCGGTGATGTCGAGGCGGAACGGCGAATAGCCGCCCTCGTGCTCGTGCACGATGTGGCCGTTCAGGAAGACGGTGACGTCGCGGAACGCCCCGTCGAACTCCAGCGCCAGCCGCTTGCCGGCCAGGTCGGCGGGCAGAGCCAGCGGCAGGCGGTACCAGCCGACGCTGGTGTCGGGCTATTCGCGGCCCAGCGGCTTGAAGCCGTGGGCGGCGCGGGGATCCTCCTCGCCATCGGGGGGCGGCGAGGGGCTGGGCGTGAAGGGCAGATCGATGGCCCAGTCGTGCGGCAGGCGCACTTCGGTCCAGCCGGCGTCGTCGAACTCGGCCTCGGCGGCCTCGGCCACGCGCATGCCCGCCTTGGCGTAGGTGCGCTGGTCGCGACCGAAACCGAAGTCCCGGTCAGGGTCCTGGGCGTGGCCCAGGGCGAAGCGCCAGCCGTCCGACAGTCGCAGCCGTCGGCGGGGAGAGGCGGCTGTGGTTCCGTCCCCGGTCTGGCCGAAGGCCGGCGACCCCGCCGCCAGGGCTGTCGCCGTCAGTCCGCCCTTCAGCAGCGCGCGCCGTGACGCGGCCAGTCCCTTGCCCATGTCTTCCGCCCCTGGATCGTGTCTCCGAACCTTGTGGCGTAAATGAAATAGGTTTTGCTGGTGAAGTCAAAGCGGCGCGGTCAAAGCCTCGTTTCGCCCGACAGGATCGCCTCGTGCGCCTTGGCGGACAGCTTGGTGTAGCCGTTCTTGCCGCCCTTCACATAGACGGCGCCCTTGCCGGCGCCCGGCGTGAAGCCGTCGGCGACCATGTCCATCTTGCGATACTTGTGGGTGCCGGTGGTCTCCAGCGCCTTGGCCAGCCGCACGAACACTGGGCGGGCGTAGGGGGGCAGGGCCGTTTCCACATAGTCGGCGAACCCTTGCGGCGTGAAGTCGTCCTCGACGATCAGGGTGACCATGCCCGCCTTGCCGTCCTGGCCGGGCACGGGCACGCCATAGGCCACCACCTGGGCCACGCCCGGCGCCTGGGCCAGACACTGTTCGACCTCTGACGTCGAGACGTTCTCCCCTTTCCAGCGGAAGGTGTCGCCGATCCGGTCGACGAAGTAGAAATAGCCGTCGCGGTCCTGTTTCATCAGGTCGCCGGTGCGGAACCAGCGGTCGCCGCGCTTGAATACGTCGGTCAGGATCTTCTTTTCCGACGCCGCCTTGTCGGCATAACCGGAGAAGTCGTGGCGCACGTCGTTGCGGATCTCGCCGACGGCCTCGCCGACCTCACCGGGCCGGCACTCCTGGGCCAGGCCGTTGTTACCGCGGATCACCTCGTTGTCGTCGACATCGAAGCGGACCAGCCGGATGTTCAGCTGGTTGCGCAGGAAGCCGGGGATGCGGCCGATCGCCCCCTGTTTGCCGTCGAAATTGAACAGCGAGGCGTTGCCCTCGGTCGAGCCGTAGAACTCGAGGATCTGCGGGATGGCGAAGCGCGACTGGAACTCGGGCCAGACCTCGGGACGCAGGCCGTTGCCGAAGGCGAGGCGCAGCCTGTGGCTCCGCTCCTGTTCGTTCGGCGGGGCGTTGACCAGATAGCGGCACAGCTCGCCGATATAGACGAAGGTGGTGGCCCGGCTCTCGACCACGTCGGGCCAGAACGACCCGGCGGAGAATCGCCGCCTCAGGATGATGGCCCCGCCGTTCAGCAGCACCGACCCCACCCCCACCAGGCCGCCGGTCGAGTGGTACAGCGGCAGGCAGCAGTACAGCCGGTCCTTCTCGGTCGAGGCGGTGGCGCCGGCGAAGGCGCGCATATAGGTCCGCGCCCGCGAATGAGGGATGCGCGCCGCCTTGGGCAGGCCGGTGGTGCCGGAGGTGTAGATGAACAGCGCCGTGTCGCGGTTGGTCAGGCCGGCGCGGGCGGACTTGGCGGGGCGCACGCTGG
>CAXBPJ010000133.1:0-5261 GCA_963977325.1 uncultured Brevundimonas sp.
CAGTCGGCCTTGGACTCGACCCAGGCGCGGATGTCGTCGGCCAGCCTGGTCTGGAGCAGATACAGGTGCCGCGTGTCGCGCACTTCCAGATTCCGGGATCCCGAGACGGCCGAGTAGGGCTCGATCAGGTCGGTGGGGTCGAGCAAGCGCCCGCAGTTGTCGCACTGATCCCCTCGCGCCCCGAGATGGGCGCAGTGCGGACAGGTGCCCTCGACATAGCGGTCGGGCAGGAAGCGGCCGTCGTCGACCGAATAGATCATCCGGTCGACCCGCTCCTCGATGAAGCCGTTGTCCTCGAGCGCGCGGGCGAAGTGCTGGGTCAGTCGCCGGTTCTGGGGCGAGGAGGAGCGGCCGAACCAGTCGTAGCTGAGGTTGAAGTCCTCTCCGGCCCTACGCTGCACCTCGTGCTGCTCGTCGCAATAGGTCCTGACGTCCTGGCCGGCGGCCGCGGCCGCCAGTTCGGCCGGGGTGCCATGCTCGTCGGTGGCGCAGATGTAGAGCACCTCGTGGCGCTTCCCGTCCGGAAGGACTTGGGCCCGCTTGAACCGCGCCCACACGTCGGCCGGCAGCATCGAGCCCGCCAGATTTCCCAGGTGCTTGACGCCGTTGATGTAGGGCAAGGCCGAGGTGATCAGGATGCGGGACATGGAGGCGCTTCAGGTTGGGGAGAGGCCGATATAGGCGGTCTGGGCCGCCAAGGGCCAGTCGGGGCGCAATCGATAGGATGGGGTCGGACCGCACGTCCGAGTTTTTTCGAGTCCAGAGTCCAAGCGCGGCTGTGCGGGGTCAAGGATTTCCGTCGGTTAGCAAGACGATTCACGACATCGGAGTCCAACCGGGCGATGTTCGATCCGACAGAGGCCGAAGCGATCCGGATCCGCCGTTCCGGCCTTTGTGACCGTTCCCTTCTTCCCACAAGCGGAATGGCGGGGAGGCGGGGTCGGAAATAATGGAGTCCAGGAGTCCAACGCAGCCTGGCCGGTCTGAAAAATCGGATGCGTTTTCAATCACAAGACAAGAGGGGCGGCGCTGATATGCGTTGGACTCTCGCCAGGGCGCGAGTCGAGCCGCGAGGTGGCGAGGGCGTCGGCGAGCTGGGAGGCTTCGGATGGGCGTCATCCTCGGATCATGAGGCAGGCGGACGGGGAGCGGGGGATTCGGACGCTGCCGCCGCCCGATCGGCGTGAGCATCGGCCCGAGCCGCATCGAATGGGGGATCAGGCGGGTGAATCGATAAGGGCGCCAGGGATCGACACGGGTCTCAAACGCCCGTCACCCTCGAGCCCGTGCCGAGCGCGCGCGCCCCCTCTCCCTAGAACGTGTCGGTCTAGCCCGCGCTCATGTTCTGGGGCGCCTGTTTCTCGCGCAGGGTGACCAGCTCCTCGGCGGCGGTGGGGTGGACCGCGCAGGTGGCGTCGAACTGGGCCTTGGTCAGGCCAGCCTTCACTGCGATGGCGGCCAGCTGGATCATCTCCGGCGCCTCGGGCCCGACGATGTGCACGCCGACCACCCGCTGCGAGCCGGCGTCGACCACCAGCTTCATCAGCATGCGCTCGTCCGAGCCGGTGAAGGCGTATTTCATCGGCCGGAAGCGGGTCAGATAGACGTCGACGCCCTTGGCGCAGCTGTGCCGGGCCTCGGCCTCGGTCAAGCCGACGACGCCCACCGGCGGCTGGCTGAACACGGCGGTGGCCACGGCCTCGTAGTCGAAGCGCTGGGGGTTGTCGCGATAGACCGTCTCGTGGAAGGCCACCGCCTCGCGGATGGCGACCGGCGTGAGGTTCATCCGGTCGGTGACGTCGCCGATGGCCCAGATATTGTCGACGCTGGTGCGCGAGACGTCGTCGACGCAAACCGCGCCGTTGTCGTCCAGGCGGACGCCGGCGGTCTCGAGGCCCAGGTCCTTGACGTGCGGGACGCGCCCCGTGGCGAACATGACGACGTCGGTTTCGAGCTTCATCCCGTTCTCAAGATGGTTGACGATGCCCGTCGGCGTCTTCTCCAGGCTTTCGTGCTGGCAGCCCAGGATGACCTTGATCCCCCGCTTCTCGATTTCGCCCGCCAGATGCGCGCGCACGTCGTCGTCGAAGCCGCGCAGGATGTTGGGTCCGCGATAGATCAGGGTGGTCTCCACCCCCAGCCCGGCGAAGATCCCGGCGAACTCCACCGCGATATAGCCGCCGCCGGCGATCAGGATCCGCTTCGGCAGCTCCGGCAGGTGGAAGGCCTGCTCGGAGGTGATGGCGTGTTCGACGCCGGGAAGGCCCTCGGGAACCCAGGGCCGGCCGCCGGTGGCGATCAGGATCCGCTCGGCGGTGATGGTCTTGTCCTTGCCGACGATCTCGACCGTGTGGGCGTCCTTCAGCACCGCGCGGCCGTGGATCAGGTCGACCCCCGCCTTGCCCAGGTTGGCGGCGTAGATGCCGGAGAGCCGCGCGATCTCGACGTCCTTGGCCTCCAGGAAGGTCTTCCAGTCGAACCTGGCCTGGACGTCCCAGCCGTAACCGCGGGCGATCTCGAACTGGTGTTCGAAGTCCGAGGCCATGACCATGAACTTCTTGGGCACGCAGCCCCGGATCACGCAGGTGCCGCCGACCCGGTGCTCCTCGGCGATGGCCACCCGCTTGCCGCCCAGGGCGGTCAGCCGCGCCGCCCTGACCCCGCCCGAGCCCGCGCCAATGACGAAGAGGTCGTAGTCGTACGGGCTCACGCGGCGGTCCTTCCTGAAGCGAGGGCCTCAGTTAGGGGGCGCCGCCGCCCGCGGCAACGTCAGCCGCCGCTGGGCAGGAAGGGCGAGAAGGTGATGACGGTGAAGGTGTCGCGGATGTGGGGCCGGGTCTGAACCACCTTGGTGACGAAGGCGCCGATGTCGGCGTCCTTGGCCAGATTGAACTTGGCCAGCAGGTCGTACTGGCCCGAGGTGGAATAGACCTCCGAGACGTTCTCGACATTGTCCACGATGTCGGCCGCCACATCGTTGGCGTGACCCAGCTCACATTTGATGAAGACGAAGATGGCGGTCATCATGGCGGCGGCTCCCGGCGTGGCGTCGGCCGTGCTTAGCCGATGCCGACGGGACGGGTAAGGGCGCGCATGGACCTCGAGGCCGAATACAACAACCGCGCCCGCGTGCCGGGCCACCCGGCGGTGATTGCCCGCTGGCGCAAGGACGCCGAGGCGGCGTGCGAAGTCCACCCGCCTCGCCTCCGCCCCTATGGCGCGTCCGAGCGCGGGGTGATCGACCTGTTCGACGTCGGGCCGGACCGGCCCTGGGTCGTGTTCCTGCATGGCGGCTACTGGCAGGCGCTGGGCCGCGAGGATTTCAGCTGGGTGGCGCCGCCGCTGATGGCGCACGGGCTGAACGTGGCGATCCCGAGCTATGATCTGGCGCCGGACTGTCCGCTGGACGCCATCCTGCGTGGGATTGGGGCGATGGCGGCGGCGCTGCGGGCGGAGACGGGCCAGGCGCCGGTCGTGGTCGGGCATTCTGCCGGAGGGCATATGGCGGCCTGGCTGGTGGCCGATATGCAGGCGCGTGCGGCGCTGGCGATCTCGGGCGTGTTCGAGCTGGAGCCATTGGTCGAGACGTCGCTGAACGCGGCGCTGGGGCTCGACCCGGAAACGGCGCGCGATCTGTCGGCCTCGGACCGATCGCCGCCTCCGGGCGCGGTGCTGGACTGCTGGGTCGGAGCCAGGGAAAGCCCTGAATTCCTGCGCCAGAGCCGTGACATGGCCGAACGCTGGGCCGGGCTCGGCGCGACGACGCGGTTCGAGACGGTGGCTGGCGCGGACCATTTCAGCGTGCTCGATCCGTTGGCCGATCCCGATAGCGCCCTGGTTCGCCGAATGGCGGAGATGGCGGCCGCCTAGATGACGACCATCGCGCCCTGCGCTAGGAACGGTCCATGCCCCACCAAGATCGCGCCGCCATCCTGACCGCCCTGGAGAGCCAGGGGGTCGTTCCGGTCTTCTATCACGCCGACCCCGAAGTCTGTCTGAACGTGATCCGGGCGGCGGCGCGGGGCGGGGCCCGGGCGATCGAATTCACCAACCGTGGCGACTTCGCCTGCGACCTGTTCGGCGAGGTGGCGCGTGAACTGTCCCGGACCGATCCGAACATCATTCTTGGAATCGGTTCGGTGGTCGAGGCAGGGACGGCATCGCTCTATCTGAATCGGGCGGCCCGGTTCGTGGTCAGCCCGTGCCTGGTTCCCGAGGTGGCCAAGGTCTGCAACCGCCGGCTGGTCCCCTATTTCCCCGGCTGCGGCTCGGTCAGCGAGATCGGCCAGGCACACGAACTGGGCTGCGATCTTGTCAAGCTGTTCCCCGGCGCCTCGGTCGGCGGGCCGGACTTCGTCAAGGCAGTGATGGGGCCGATGCCCTGGGCCAAGATCATGCCGACCGGCGGCGTCGATCCGGACGCGGGCTCCATCGCCAAATGGTTCGGCGCGGGTATCGTAGCCTGCGGCATGGGCTCGAAGCTGATCACCGACAATGCCGTCACCGCGGGGGACTGGGCGGGGATCGAGGCCTCAGTGCGCCAGGCGGTTGACGCGGTGGCGACGTACCGCAGGGGCTAAATCCAGGCTCCAACCCGATCACCGCACAAGTCCGTCTCGGACAGCCAAGCCACCGGGCGAGAAGCCGAGACCGTGTTGGGGGTCGAGATCTCGGCTTCCCGCGCCTGAACCTCGCGGCTCAGACCGGCGTCGGGCGCGGCGTCGTTCGTCGAGCGAACCGCGGGGGACTGGAGGGGATCCGTGTCCATGACGCGAGAATGCTCACCGGCGCTTAACGGCGCGGCAACGGACACGCTTAATGGGCAGCCCAGCGATAGTCGACAGCGCCGTCGGCGCGCGCGATAGGGCGAAGATGGAGAAGGACTTATCGATTGCCGCGCTGCTTGCCGAGGCGGATCGTCTTGCCAGGTCCAATCCGGCCGCGGCCGCCGTGGCGTTGCAGGCGGTGCTGACGCGCGAGCCGGAGCATGCCGTGGCCGCCATTCGATTGGGGCGGCTGAAGTTGACAGCAGGCGAAGCGGATGCGGCAGCGTCTATGGCCGAACGAGCGCTGGCGGCCGAACCAGGCAATCGCTGGGCGCTGATCCTGAAAGGACAGGCGTTCGAGGCAGGGGGGCGCTTCGATGCGGCGCATGACGCCTGGTCAGGACTCGCGAAGACGGTGGGCGCGCCGGCCATCGACAGCTTCACGCCAACCCGAGGCGAACTGGCCTATCGCAGCGGCGTCGCCCGGGCTCGCCG
>CAXBPJ010000134.1:0-5259 GCA_963977325.1 uncultured Brevundimonas sp.
GGCATGTCGCCCAGGTCCGACCGCCCCCTCTTGCGCCAGATCGATTCCGCCGCGCTGGACCGGATCGTGCGTGAGCATGCCCGTTTCGCGGATGGCGGGTCCGGCGGCAGCCGCGCAGACCTTTCTCACGCCGACCTGCGCCAGATCGTCTGGGATGGGGTCGATCTGAGGGGCGCGGATTTGAGCGGAGCCTGGCTGACCGACGCCGCCCTGGCCGGGGCGCGTCTGGACCGGGCCATCCTGTTCGGGGCGAGCCTGGCCGGCGCCGACCTCCGAGGCGCCAGCCTGGAGGGCGCCGACCTCAGGGGCGCGGCTCTGCGCGGCGCCAATCTGTGCGAGGCGCGCCTGGCCGGCGCTGATCTGCGCGAAGGTCGGATCGCCGTCCAGAACACGGTCCATGGCTTTCAGATCCTGCAGCATGAGGCGCGGGAGGGCGGGCTGGACTACGCCGTGGCCTCGGGCGCGACCTTCGACGATGTGCAACTGGGGGCCGGCGGCGGCCGGGTCGTCGACCTGCGCGACACCGACCTCAAAGGCGCCGACCTGGCGGGCGTCCAGATGAGCGAAGCGCGGCTGGACGGAGCGAACCTGACCGGCGCCCGCGTGACCGGCGCCGATCTGGCCGGGGCCAGCCTGCGCGGCGCCCTGGTCACCGGGGTCGATCTGTCGGCCGCCGGGATGGCGGGGGCGCACCTTGAGGGTCTGCTGACCGGGCCGCCGGCAATCGTCTTCATCGACGAGGAACCCCTGCATCAGCGGGTCGCCGAGCATCAGGAATGGATCGACACCGAGGGGGTGGACGGCCGGGCGGCGCATCTACCGGGCGCCGACTTTCGAGGACTTGGCCGGTTGCGTGGGCGGCGGCTGGCCGCGATCCGGGCGCCGGGCGGGGTGTTCTTCGGCATGGACCTGTCCGGCTGCCGTCTTCAGGGCGCCGATCTGAGCGGGGCGGATCTGAGGCAGTGCGATCTGTCGGGCGCCGATCTCAGGGGGGCCCGACTGACCGGCGCCCTGTTGACCCGAGCGAACCTGCGAGGCGCGCGCCTGTCCCCCTTGACGGTCGCAGCAGGGCGCGTGGCGCGGACCGATCTGTGCCGCGCCGTACTGCGCGGAGCCAATCTGGCGGGGGCCGACCTGACCCGCGCCCGCCTGCTCGCCGCCGAACTGGCCGGAGCGCGGTTCGACGGCGCCGAGGTGGCCATGGCCGAGTTCGACCCGGTGGTCCGACCCGGCGAGCGCCAGCCCTCCGAGGCGGCGCCCGGCGCTCTGGCGCCCCTGGCCCGGAGCGCCTAGGTCCGCTTTCCGCCGTTCCGGAAGCCCCGCATGACCGCTCCCGCCTTGCCCATCGACGGTTCTGGCCTCGCCGTGCACACCTTCGGACCCGAGTCCGCTCGGGCGGCGCTGGTGTTCCTCCATGCCAACGGCTTCAGCGCCGGAACCTATCGCGCCCTGCTGGCGCCGCTGGCGACCGACCGGCGGATACTGGCCCCCGACCTGCGCGGCCACGGCGCGACCCGCCTGCCGATCTCGACAGCCGGGCGGCGGGACTGGTCGGACCATGCCGAGGACGTGGCTGCTTTGGTGGATGGGCTGGACAGCCCGGTGGTGCTGGCCGGCCACTCGATGGGCGCCACGATCGCCGCCCTGATCGCTCACCGACGGCCGGACAAGATTCGGCGTCTCGCCCTGCTCGACCCGGTGGTCATGCCGCCGATCGCCTCGCGGATGCTGACTTTGCCGCTGATCGGGCGGGGCGCGCGGCGACATCCCTTCGTGGCGGCGGCCTTGAGACGACGGGATCGGTTCGTCAGTCGCGAGGCGGCCATTGAGGCGTATCGCGGGCGCGGCGCGTTTCGCGGCTGGCCGGAAGAAACCCTGCGCGACTATGTCGACAGCGCCTTTCTCGATGACGGCGACGGCGTCCGCCTGGCCTGCTCGACCGAATGGGAGGCCTCCAACTACGCCGCCCAAGGCCATGACGCCTGGCGAGCCATCCGGCGTTCGCCGGTCCCGGTCTCGATCCTGAAGGCCGGAGCTGGGTCGACCTTCTCCACCCCTAGGGCTAGCCTGCCGAACGCGGCCGTCGAGACCCTAAACGGCGCGGGACACATGTTCCCACTCACCCACGCCGAAGAAGCGCGCGCCTTTCTCGCCCGCGCTCTGGCCTAGCCGGCTCGGAGTTCCGAGACATCGCGCATCGAGGCGCGCGCCTTGGGTCGGTTTGACGACGGTTCGGGAGCCCGCTCGACGGCGTCTGTGAGCGCTTCGGTCAGGGCCGCCAGTCGGGCTTTCGAGGTCAGACGGCGGCCGTCGGCGGCGACGACATAGAAGCTGTCCACCGCCCGCTCGCCGAAGCTGGCGACATGTGCCGACCGGATCGAGAGGCCCTGATCGGCGATGGCGCGCGCCAGATCGGCCAGCAGGCGCGGCCGGGAGGCCCCAGAGACCTCGACCACGGTGGCGGCTTCACTGGTCTGATTGTCGATCATCACCACCGGCCGGACGTCGAAGGCGGCGCGCCGCGCGCTGGGGGTCGGGTCGCCACGTCGACGCGGGGCCGGCTCTCCACGCGCCACCCTTTCAAGATCAGAGATCAGAGCCTTCAGCCGGCGCGGCTCGGCCTGGCCGAAGGGCGCGCCGGCGCCGTCCTGGATAAGGATGCGGTCCAGCACCGCCCCGTCCGGCGCCGTCTGCAGGCGGGCGCCGACCACATCGGCCCCGGCCGAGGCCATGACCTCGGCGATCTCGGCGAACAGACCGGTCCGGTCCCGGCCGGCGATGGCCACCTCGGTCGCATTGGCCTGGCCCGGTCGCGCCAGCACCGCTCCTCCGGAGGCGGCCGCGCGTTCGATGAGCGCCAGTTGCTCGGCGTCGGGATCATCGGTGGGCGCGTCCTCGCCCCGGAACAGGGCTTCGGTGGCGGCGTAGAGCTGGCGCATCAGCTGGCCCTTCCAGCCGTTCCACACGGTCGGGCCGACGGCGCGGATGTCGGCCACGGTCAGGACCAGCAGCATCCGCAGTCGCTCCGGATCGCCGACCAGTTCGGCGAAGGCGCGCACGGTGGCGGGGTCGGAGGTGTCGCGCTTCTGGGCGAAGTCCGACAGGGCCAGATGGTGGCGCACCAGCCAGGCGACCAGCTCGGCCCGGCGACGGTCAAGCCCCAGCCGCTCGCAGGCGCGGCGCGCGGCGATCTCGCCGTCCTCCAGCTGGCCCCGGTCGCCCCCCTTGCCGACATCGTGCAGCAGCATGGCCAGCATCAGCACCTCGGGATCGGCGATGCGGTGCACGATGACCGAGGCCAGGGGGTGGTCGTCCTTCAGTTTGCCCCGAGCGATGTCGTTGATGACGCCGATGGCCTGGAGCGTGTGCTCGTCGACCGTATAGGCATGATACATGTTGAACTGGGTCTGGCCGACGATCCGCCCCCATTCCGGCAGGAAGCGGCCGAGCAGGCCCGTCTCGTTCATGATCGACAACACGCGATAGGGCCGCTGGCCGTGGGCCAGCACCTGAAGAAACACCCTGCCGGCCTCCGGGTCACGACGCAGCGCCGGGCTGACCAAGCTCAGAGATCGGGTCACGGCGGAAAAGGCGTCGGGATGCAGGTCCAGATCCTGGGCGTCAGCGGCGGCGAACAGGCGGATCAGCCGCGTCGGATCCTCGGAGAAGACATCGGGCCCGGCCACCGTCAGGCGACCGCCCTCGGCGACGAAGGCGGGGTCGTCCAGACGCTTTCGGCGACGCGGGATCAACCGGGTCAGGTCCAGCCTCGCCAGGCCGCCGGCCTGCTTCTGGCCCCTTGCCTCCAGTTGGGCCGACACCGCGCGGGTCAAGGCGCCGACATCGCGGGCGACGATGAAATAGCGGCGCATGAACCGCTCCACCGCCGGCTCGTCGCCGCGCCCTCGCCATCCCATGCGTCGCGCTACCTCGGGCTGAAGGTCGAAGGTCAGCTTCTCCTCCGCGCGGCCGGATGTCAGGTGAATATGACACCTAATCGACCACAGGAAGTCGAAGGCCTCCTTGAACAGCCGCCTTTCACGGCCGGTCAGCATGTCCCTCAGCGCCGCCTCGCCGAGCGGGCTGTCCGGCGACAGCGATCGCGCGATCCAGAACAGGGCGTTGAGGTCGCGCAGCCCGCCCTTGCCGTCCTTGACGTTGGGCTCGACCCGATAGCGCACCGCCCCGGCCTTCTGGTGGCGCAGGTCGCGCTCGGCCAGCTTGGCGGCGATGAAGGGGCGCGGGTCCGCCTTCTCCACCTCGCGTCGGAACCGTGCGAGGAAAGCGTCGCCCAACTCGGCGTCTCCGGCAACCACGCGGCCTTCCAGCAAGGCGGTGCGAATCGTCATATCCGCGCGCGCCAGCTTCAGCCCTTCATCGACCGAGCGCACGGCCGACCCGACCTTGGCCCCCAGGTCCCACAGAACATAGAGCATGAACTCCGTCAGGGTCTCGCTGCGCGCGGTGGTTTTCCAAGGGCGCAGGAACAGCAGGTCCAGGTCCGAGTAGGGCGCCAGAACGCCCCGGCCATAGCCGCCGACCGCCAGCACGCACAGCCGCTCGGCCTCGGTTGGATTGGGCGCGGGATGCAGATGCTCAGCGGTGAATCGCCACAGCGTCTCGATCACGCCGTCCGCCGCCGCCGCAAAGACCCGCGCCACCTCGACCCCCGGCGCCCCGGCCTCCAGCCGCGAGCGCGCCTTCTGGCGGCCGGTGTCCCACTGGGCCGAAAGCCGGGCCACAATCGCCGCGCGCGGGTCCGCCGCCTGGGCGGCCTCGGCGAGGGCGTCGTCGTCGATCATCGGCTGGACGCCGTCACGCTTTCAGCCCCTTCAACCGATACAGCGCGTCCAGCGCTTCGCGCGGGGTCAGGTCATCGGGGTCCATGTCGGCCAGGGCGCTCTCCAACGCCGACGGCGCGGCCGGTACGAAGGCTTCGGACGGCTCGGCCATGGCGAACAGGGGCAGGTCCTCCAGACGCGCAGGCGCTGATTTTTCGGTTTCCAAGCGCTCCAGCACCGCCTTGGCGCGGGCGACGACCTTGGGCGGCACGCCGGCCAGCCTGGCCACCTGAACGCCGTAGGAGCGATCGGCCGCGCCGGGGTGGGCCTCGTGAAGGAACACCAGTTCTCCGTTCCACTCACGCGCCCGCATGGACAGATTGCAGACGTGGTCCAGCCGGTCCTCCAGTGCCGCCAGCTCGTGATAGTGGGTGGCGAACAGGGTGCGGGCGCGGTTGGTCTCGTGCAGGGCCTCGGC